>DASTVH010000147.1:0-12049 GCA_035759195.1 Candidatus Limnocylindrales bacterium | reverse complement strand
GCGCTCGCGTACGGGGCGACCGGGTTGCCGGTCCGGCGCCGCATGTCGACGAACGCCCAGAGCGCACTCGCAAGCCAGACGACGACGACGTACGCGCCGACGAAGAGCGTCAGCGCCGAGACGAACGGACTGTCGACGAATTCGGCGATCGCGTCGCCGATCGCACCGGCAATCTCATCCATCGGCCGTCGTCATCCTCGTACGGGTTTCACGGGCGCGAACTCCCCCGAGGGCTTGACCTGCCCGCGGAGCCTGCGCAGCGGCAACGCGGCGATGTCCAGTGGACTCGACTGTCCGTGGCGCGCGACACACCGCCGGCCACGGAAGCGGTGACAGGGACGTTGCACGCCGCCGCCTAGACGGTGACGGCACTGGACGGCACGCGCCCGGATTCCTGCGATGCAGGCGCAAGGCGCCCTGCTCGTCGGCACGTCCCGATCGCAGGGCGTGCGGACGATGCTGACCCAGACGAACGGGAGACGAGTTCAGCGCATGCATCGGCCAATTTCCGAAGAGCACACTCGACGACCCGACCTGCGCCTGGCGCCACGGTCGGCCGCCGCACCAGCCGATCGGCCGTCCGGCCGGGCGGAACTGCGCGCCGTCATCGACGCCATGCCCGAGGCCGTCGTGGTCCTCGACGGCTCCGACTCCGTGCGCCTGACGAACCAGGCCGCCGATCGGCTGTTCCTGGGACGGCCGCCGAGGGATCGCACCGAGCTGCTCGCCCGGTTCCAGCAGGTTCCCGGTGACGGGGGTGCCCGCGAACCGCTGACGTTGCGGCCGCGCCACCTCCCGAGCCGTTGGTACGAGCTGCGCTCGGTCGCCATCGAGCCCCGGCCGGATGTCGCCGAGGGCGCCCCGAGGACCGGCGGCGAGACCGCCGACGAAGGGCCCGGTGGCGAGGCGGACGAGGCGGACGTGGCACCGGGCGCCGCCGAGGGCCGGATCGTCGTCCTCCGCGACGTCACCCGGACCCGCGAGGAGCGCGACGAGCGCAATGCCTTCCTGTCGATCCTTTCCCACGAGCTGCGGACGCCGATCACGACGATCTACGCCGGCAGCCGCGTCCTGGCCCGTCGGGCGAACGGGAACCACCAGGCCTCCCAGGAGATCGCCGCGGACATCAGCGCCGAAGCTGCCCACCTGTACGACGTCGTCGAGGACCTGCTCGTCCTGGCCCGAGCGGAGCGGGGCGTCCTCGAGCTCGCCGAGGAGCCGGTCCACCTCCAGCGCGTCGCCGAGAGCGCGATCCGCATCGTCGCCGGCCGGACACCCGAGCTGCGGATCCTGCTCGACGGCGTCGCCGACTCGCCGGCCGTACTGGGTGACGCCGTCTACGTGGAGCAGGTCGTCCGCAACATGCTGACGGCGGCCATCCGCGGCGGCCGGCCCACGTCCCCGATCATGATCCGGCTCGAAGCGAGCGACAACGAGGTCGCGCTGACCGTCCTCGACCGGGGAGCCGCCCTGACCGATCTGGAGCTCGACTCGATGTTCACGCTCACCGAGGACCGCACCGACCTGCGGCGATCGGGAGCCGGGATCGGCCCGTTCGTCTGTCGCCGGCTCGTGGAGGCGATGCACGGGCGGATCTGGGTGCGGCGCCACGAGGACGGCGGCGCCGCGTGGGGCTTC
This sequence comes from Candidatus Limnocylindrales bacterium, assembly GCA_035759195.1. GTDB lineage: Bacteria > Chloroflexota > Limnocylindria > Limnocylindrales > CSP1-4 > CF-46. The sequence goes on along the minus strand of DASTVH010000147.1, from coordinate 10,411 downwards.
GCCCTGCCTCGGTATACCGTGGACTGACGTCCAGTCGGCTCGGTCGGCTGCCGCAAGGGCGGCTGAGTTCAGCGGCGACGGCGGTCGACGACGGCCAGGACGACGTCCGCGGCGACCAGTGCCATCCCGGCGACCGCGGCGGCCGCGGAAAGCCGGCCCGGCAGCGGCTCCGCCGATGGCGACCGCCGCGGACCGCCAATGGCGCCACCGCTCGTGACCCTGCCGTGGGCGGCCGAGGGCTTCGCGCCGGGAAACGCGCCGCCCGGCCGGGCGCCCGCCAGCAGGTCGCGCTCGACCTGGAGCCGCTCGCGATAGAGCACCTCCCACTCCTCGTGGGGCACGACGAGCACCGCAAGGGCCTCGTCGATCGACGCCAGCTCCGCGGCCGCGTCGCGCCTACCGGACGGGGCCTCGGCCCGACCGCCGGGCGTCCCGCCCGGCCGTTCGGCGCCGCTGAGGCGTTCCAGGCGGGCCTCGATCTCCTGGGCTTCGGCCGAGGTCGTCAGCCAGGCCGCCGTCGCGACGAGCCGGCTGGCGATCGCCGCCCGGGCCCGCGCCACCTGCAGCTTGCCGCCGGAGATCGAGATGTCCGAGGGATAGAGTCCGACCTCGAGCCCCTCGCCCCGGAGCTGCACGAGGTCGCTCGGGACGAGCGACCTGATGCCGGCTCCGGCGATCGCCCCGAGGAGCCGACCGGGAGCCGAGAGCACGAACGGCGCCTTCCTCGGCTCCACGGCGAGCTCCGCGTCGTCGAGCGCCCGCTCGACGTCGGCCAGGACCGTCTCGTAGCCACCCGGCCGAACGACGATCGGAATGTGGGCGTCGGTCCATCGCAGCGCGAGGTGGTGGAAGAAGCGGACGATCCCGATGCCCGCAAGCAGGACGAGGGTGACCGCGAGGGCGGCGCTCAGCGGATAACCCCGCAGGACCTGCTTGACGAGCTCGAGGCCCTTCGGGCGGTTGGCCGGCTCGACCACGAAGATCGTGGCCGTGCCGACGACGGCCGGCACGAACAGCGCGCCGAGGAGCATCGCGAGGCGCAGCCAGCTCTCCTGGATCAGGCCCGGCGCCGGGACCGCCGCAAGAAGAAAGGCGCCGACGTACGGCAGGACCACCCCGACGACGAGGGCCGCCCAGACGACCGACCCGAACGTGACGATTGCGAGGACGATCTGGCGATCCTCGGGGACACGGCCGAAGAGGAGGGTGGACGCCCAGCCGAGCGTCGTCGTGAGGATCTTGCCGGCGAAGCGGCCGATGAGCCCGAGGAGGCCCGCCAGGATCGCCATCAGCCGGCCCGGACGGCGCGGGCGGCGTCCTCGCGCAGATGGCGTCGCAGCAGGGCGACGACCGCCCGCTCCTCGGCGGGCGTCGTGCCGGCCGGCGGCGTCTCGGACGCCTCCGCCGCCTCGACGAGGGCGCCGCGGAGCCGGCCGTCGAGATACGCCTCGACGACGACGGGGTGGACGTACGAGCTGCGGCACACGGCCGGGGTATTGCCCAGCCGGCCGGCCGTCTGGCGAATGGCCTCGACCACGTTTCGCCTCGCCTGGCCGTCGGTTTCGGGCGCCTCGAGGGCCCGCAGGGCGCGGTAGGCGAGGACCGTCCCGGCCCACGTCCGGAAGTCCTTGGCCGTGACGTCCGGGGCGATCTCGCGGAGGTACTCGTTCACGTCGTCGGACCGGACGTCGACGATCTCGCCGTCGTCGCCCACGTACTGGAAGAGCTCCTGGCCGGGCAGGTCACGACAGCGCCGAACGACGGCCGCCAGCCGCCGGTCGCGCAGGCCGACCTCGGTCTCGCGGCCCGACTTGGCGCGAAAACGAAAGCGGATGCGCGCGGCCCCGACCGTCGCGTGGCGATCGCGGAGCGTCGTGAGCCCGAAGGACCGGTTCAGGCGGGCGTACTCGTCGTTGCCGACACGGATGAGCGTGAGCTCGAGGAGGCGGACGACCGCGGCGAGCACCTTCTCGCGCGGCAGGCCGGGCCTGGCGAGGTCGGCGTCGACCCGCTTGCGGATCGCCGGCAGGGCTCGGGCGAAGGCGACGAGCCGCTCGTACTTGGCGGCCTCGCGCCGGTGGCGGTACCGCTCGTGGTAGCGGTACTGCTTGCGGCCGCGTGCGTCCCGGCCCGTCGCCTGGAGGTGGCCGTTCGGGTCCGGGCAGATCCAGACGTCCGTCCAGGCGGGCGGAATCGCCAGCCTCCTGATTCGGGCGAGCGTCTCACGGTCGCGGATCGTCCGGCCGTCCGGGTCGCGGTAGGTGAACCCACGGCCGGAACGACGCCGGCTGATGCCAGGCCGGCGATCGGTCGAATGTCGAAGTCGCTGTGACGGGGCGGCGTCGGCCGCCGGTGTCCTGCTCATGGGCGGAGCATGGGGCCGGAGCCGTGTCGGCGGAGTAGGCCGGGCCGCGCCGCGAGTCGCAGTGGCCTTGCAGCCGGATCGAGCCGCGCCGGCGTCCGTCCGTCACGCGCGCGTAGCGCGAACCGGCGGCGGCGAGCGATCGGAAGCGATGCCGTTGCCCGGATACTGCGCCGGCCGGGCACCCAGAACCCGACCGGGAGGCGGCCACCGTCAGCGGCCCACAGGAGTTCCGATGAGCGACGAGCGCCCCGGCGAGGCCGGAGACGAGCCGGAAGCCGGATCGGCCGCCGCGTCCGACGTCGCCGCTGCCGGCCACGATGCAGCGGGGATGGAGCATCCGGCGGACGCCGAGCCGTTGCCGGCAGCCGTCGGCGACGAAGTTGTCGCGGTCGAGGACGCGCGAGCGGCCGAGCCGGGCGAGAGCGGTGAAGCGGCCGCCCCCGCCACTGCCGAACCGGCCAGCCCCGCCGCCGCCGAAGCCGCCTCCGCCGCCGAAGCCGCCTCCGCCGCCGAAGCCGCCGCCGCAGCGGCCGACGTCGTCGTTTCGATGCGCGGCGTCTCCCGCGCCTTCGGCCAGCGGGTGGTCGTCCGCGACATCGACCTCGACGTCCGGGAGGGGACGATCCTCGGCGTCATCGGGCCGTCGGGATCGGGCAAGACGACCACGATCCGGATGGTGACGGGCGCGCTCGTGCCGACGAAGGGCCAGGTCACCGTCCTCGGCGAGCGGCCGACCCGATTCCACCGCTCCACCCGCGAGCGGATCGGCTACATGCCCCAGCTCTTCACGCTCTACCAGGACCTGAGCGCCCGCGAGAACGTCGACTTCGTCGCCAGCATGTTCGGGCTGCTGTGGCCGCGCCGCCGGCGCCGGACGAAGGCGGTCCTCAAGCTGCTCGAGCTGTGGGATGCCCGCGATCGGCGGGCGAGCGCCATGTCGGGCGGCATGCAGCGACGCCTCGAGCTCGCGTGTGCGCTCGTTCACGAGCCGACGCTCCTGATCCTCGACGAGCCCACCGCCGGCATCGATCCCCTGCTGCGGGTCACGATCTGGGAGGAGCTGCACCGGCTGCGCGACGCCGGCCGGACGCTCCTCATCACGACTCAGCTCGTCAGCGAGGCGGAGGAGTGCGACGTCGTCGCCCTCATCGCCCACGGCCGGCTCATCGCGATGGCCCCGCCGGCGGAGCTCCGCCACGAGGCCTTCGGCGGCGACGTCATCGAGGTCGAGACGAACCGCGTCGTCGACGGCACCGCGATCGAGAACGTGCCGGGCGTCCTTGCCGTCCGCCAGCTCGGCGCCCGCCAGGTCCGGGCGACGGTCCAGGACGCCGCGACGGTCCTGCCGACGGTCGTCGACGCGATCAGCGCGACCGGCGTGGACGTCGCGTCCGCCCAGGAGATCCGGCCGAGCTTCGACGAGGTCTTCGCGGCGCTCGTCGAGCGTTCGGCCGCCGAGATCGAGGCGAACGGCGAGGCCGAGGAGGACGTGGCGTGAGGATCCTCAAGACGGTCACCCGGGTCCTCGCGTTCGTCGGCAAGGAGCTCGTCGAGGTCGTCCGCCGACCCGGCGCGATGCTCAGCCTCATCCTCGGTCCGTTCCTCATCATGGCGATCTTCGGCGTCGGGTACAGCGGCTACCGTCGCCCGCTCGCGACCGTGATCGTCGTGCCCCCCGACTCAGGGCTGCCGACCGACGTGGCGTCGTATTCGGAGATCTCGGGCACCGGGCTGGACATCATCGAGGTCACGACCGACGAGGCGGCGGCCGACACCCGCCTGCGGCGGCAGGACGTCGACGTCGTCCTCGTCGCTCCGGCCGACCTCGAAGCGCGCTTCCGGGCCGGCGAGCAGTCGGTCATCGGCGTCCGGGTCAACGTCGTCGACCCGGTCGAACAGAACTACACCGTGTTTCTCGCCCGCGCCCTTGAACGGGAGGTGAACCGGATCATCATCGAGCGGATCGCCGAAGAGGGGCAGACCTATGCCCTCGGCGCCGGCGCCGAAGAGGCCTCGGAGATCCCTCCGGAGGTCGTCGCCGCGCCGACCCGCGCGGACGTCCAGAACACGGCGCCATCCCAGCCCGGCGTCGTCCAGTTCTTCGGCGCCGCCGTCCTGGCCCTCATCCTCCAGCACATGGCGGTGACGCTCATCGCCCTCTCGGTCGTGCGTGAACGGACGACCGGCATGTTCGAGCTGTTCCGCGTGTCGCCGATCACGACGCTCGAGGTGATCGTGGGGAAGGTGCTGGCCTTCGGCATCCTGACCGCCGCGATCGCGATCCTGACGCTCGCCCTGCTCGTCGGGGTGTTCGGCGTGCCGATGCTCGGCGAACCTGCGCTGCTGGCCGGGATCGTCGCGTTGTTCGTCCTCGCCTCGCTCGGGCTCGGGCTGGTCGTGGCCGGCCTGTCCGACTCCGAGCGGCAGGCGGTCCAGCTCTCCCTGATCTTCCTGCTCGCGTCGGTGTTCTTCTCGGGCTTCGTCCTCGCCATCGACGAGTTCACCGAACCGGTCCGGTCGCTGACGGCGATCCTGCCGGTCACCCACGGGATCTCGCTGATCGGCGAGATCATGCTCCGGGGCGACATCCGGTCGGTCTGGCAGGTCGGGGCGCTGGGACTCCTCGTGGTGGCGTTCCTCGGATTCGCCTGGTTCCTGCTCCGGCGGGCGATGCGAAGCGCCTGATCTCCCTTGCTGGGCGGGCCCGTCGCTCGCGGCGGTCGCCCCTGGGTGCCGGCCGCGCCACGCGGCCGCCGCTCAGCCGGCCTTGGAGGGACCCGACTTGAGCGTGGCCATCGACACGAGGCGTCGCTCGCCGTCGCCGCCGGCCGCGTCCAGCTCCTCGGCCGGCGGCCCACCGGCGTCGGCTGCGGCCAGGACGCGCCGGTAGAGCGCCTCGTACCCGTCGGTCATCCTGGCCGCCGAGAAGCGGTCGATGACCGACTCGCGGATCGCCTGGCGATCGAGGCCGGCGACGTCCGGGACGCGGAATGCGATCTGGGCGACGTCGTCCCCGAAGAAGCCGTCGATCCCGTCCCGGATGATCTCCGGCAGCCCGCCGACGCGCCGGGCCAGGACCGGCGTCCCGCACGCGAGTGCCTCGATCGCGGCGAGCCCGAACGGCTCGGGCCAGGAGCCCGGCATGAGGGCGGCGTAGCTCTCGGCAAGCAGCTGGTCGCGCTCCGGGCCCGAGATCTCGCCGAGGAACTCGACGGACGGACCCGCGGCCTCGAGGGCCGGCACGAAGACGTTCTCGTGATAGTCGCGTTCAGGCCCCGTCGGCGCGATCTTGGCGGCGATCCGCAGCGGCCGGCCGGTACGTTCGGCGATCTCGATCGCGTCGACGATGCCCTTCTCCGGGGCCACCCGGCCGACGAAGCAGAGGGACTCGAGGCGGCGCCGCTCGAACGGCGCGCCGGCGAGGGTCAGCCCGTTGTGGACGACCGTCCACGCCAGCTCGGGGTGGGCCGACGCCTGGGCGTTGCTGATCGCGACGAGGTGAGCCAGTGTGGGAGCTGCCAGCAGGTCGCGCGACCAGGGCAGGTCGAGCCGCCCGTGGAAGGTCGCGACCACCGGGACCCGGGCGGCCCGGGCGAGGACGAGGCTCGCCCACTCCAGGTGGCTGTGGATGAGGTCGAACTCGTCCTGGCGGTCGAGGACCGCGAGGATCGTCAGGTCGAACCAGGGCGCCGGGTAGTCCGTGTCGCCGGCCGGCCGGAGCGCCTGCTCGACGGTCGGCACCAGGCGCCCGGGCACCTCCGAATCGGCGGACGCGAACGTCGTGACCTCGTGGCCCCGGCGGTCGAGCTCGGCGATGAGCTCGTACATCACCCGCTCGGTGCCGCCGTAGGCGAGGGGCGGTACCCGCTCGAGCGGCGGGGCAACCTGTGCGATCCGCAGTGGTCTGGCCATCAGGGACCCTCCAGTCTACGCCCGTCGACCAAACGGAAGCCGGCCGCGACCCTCGGGGGAGGTCGCGGCCGGCCGGAGAATGCAGTCGGGTCGCCGCCGCCGGAGCGGCGGCACCCGATCGCGGGTCAGTAGTTCGTTCGGGTCGTCTCGACGGTGTCGGTCTCCTCGGCCTCTTCCTCGGCCTGATCGCCGACACCTGCCCCGCCGGCCGCGCCGACGGCGCCGCCGATCACCGCGCCGGGAGGTCCGCCGAGAGCACCGCCGACGGCCGCCCCGGCGACACCGCCGGCCAGCCCGCCGGCACCCGCGCCGGCCTCGTCGTCACCCTCGGCCGCCTCACCGGCGACCGCACCGCCGACGGCGCCGATCGCGCCACCGACCACGGCTCCCGGAGGGCCACCGACGGCCATGCCGACCGCGGCGCCACCGAGTGCGCCGGCACCGGCACCCATCGCCTCGGCGCCACCCTCCTCGTTCTCGAGGGCGGTGTCGTCGCGACGAACGGTGGTGTCGGTCGAATAGGTGTCACCGGTGCGATAAGTCGCGTCGGTGTCCTTGTCGATCCGCATGTTCTGCTTGGTCCAGTGCTCGTCGTGGACGTGGCCCGGCTCGCCGTGGCCCGGGTCCATGTCCTGGTCGTGGTCGTGTCCCATCCAAGTCTCCTCGTTCGTGGGGTCCCCCCGGTCGATGGCACGACACTACGGAGCGAATGGCAGCGGCCGTCGTACAGGAGCGACCGGCGACGTATCAGGGACGTGACGGCGGCCGCCGCCTCGGCCCTCGCGCTGCAGGAGCGGCAGCAACGGCCGGCGCAGGACCGGCGGCGGGCGGGCCTAGAGCAGGACCGGGTCGAGCTTCTCGGGGTCCACGCCGAGCTCGCCGATCGCCGCGGCGGCCTTGTCGGCCGGCAGCGCCCCGCAGCGGAACAGCTCGACGAGCGTCGCCGCCGCGATGTTGGGCGGATCGATCTCGAAGAGCGACCGCAGGTCTTCCCGCGTTCCGCTCCGCCCGAAGCCATCGGTGCCGAGCGAGACGTAGTACGGCGGCAGCCAGCGCGAGACCATGTCGGGGAGGGCCTTGAGCCAGTCGGTCGCGGCAACGATCGGCCCGCCGTCGGCGCCGAGGATCGTCGAGACGTACGGGACGCGCGGCGTTTCGGTCGGGTGCAGGCGGTTCCAGCGCTCGGCCGCGAGGGCGTCCCGGCGGAGGAGCGGGAACGACGGCGCCGAGTACACCTCGGCGGCGATGCCGAACTTCTCGGCGAGGAGGCCCTGGGCGGCCACGACCTGCTGGAGGATCGAGCCCGAGCCGACGAGCCGGGCCCGGTGGGCCTTGCGCCCGAGGTCGGGCGCCTCCGCGAACCGGTAAATCCCGCGGATGATCCCCTCATCCACGTCGCCGGGCTTCCTGGGCTGGGCGTAGTTCTCGTTATGGAGCGTGACGTAGTACAGGACGTCCTCACCCGCGACGTACATCCGCTCGATCCCGTCGCGGACGATCGCCGCCAGCTCGTAGGCATAGGCCGGGTCGTAGGCCCGCATATTCGGGACCGTCGAGGCGAGGATGTGGGAGTGGCCGTCGTCGTGCTGGAGGCCTTCCCCCGCGAGGGTCGTGCGGCCGGCGGTCGCGCCCATGAGGAAGCCTCGGCCGCGCGCGTCTGCGAGCGCCCAGATCTGGTCGCCCGTCCGCTGGAAGCCGAACATCGAGTAGAAGATGTAGAACGGAATCATCGGGTGGCCGTGGGTCGCATACGACGTCGCGGCGGCCTGGAGGCTGGCGACCGAGCCAGCTTCGGTGATGCCCTCCTCGAGGACCTGGCCGTCGACCGCCTCGCGGTAGGAGAGCACGAGGTCCGAGTCGACCGGCTCGTAGCGCTGGCCGAGTGCGGCGTAGATCCCGACCTCCTTGAAGAGGGGGTCCATGCCGAACGTCCGGGCTTCGTCGGGAATGATCGGGACGATCCGCGGGCCGAGCTCCTTGTCCCGGATCAGGTTGCGCAGGATCCGGGTGAAGACCATCGTGGTCGAGACCGCGGTCTCGGACCCGCCGGCGAACTCCTTGTCGACGTTCTCTGACGGCTTGGGCAGGGGCTTCGAGCGGACGACCCGCTTGGGGATCTCGCCGCCGAGCGCCCTGCGCCGCTCGCGGAGGTACTCCACCTCCTCGGAGTCGGGGCCGGGGTGGTAGTACGGCGCGTCCTTGAGCTTCGTGTCGGGGATCGGCAGCTCGAGTCGATCGCGGAAGATCTTGAGCTCCGCCTCGGACAGCTTCTTGGCCTGGTGGGTGATGTTGCGGGCCTCGACGCCGGGGCCGAGGGTCCAGCCCTTCACGGTCTTGGCCAGGATGACCGTGGGTGCGCCGCGGGACTCGGTCGCGGCCTTGTAGGCGGCGTAGACCTTGCGGTAGTCGTGGCCGCCGCGCCGGAGCTTGGTCAGGTCGTCGTCCGAGAGGTGTTCGACGAGCTTGCGCAGTCGCGGGTCGGGCCCGAAGAACTTCTCCCGGATGTACGCGCCGCCGGCGACCGAGAACTTCTGGAACTCGCCGTCGAGCGTGTTGTTCATCTGCTCGACGAGCAGCCCGTCGACGTCCCGGGCGAGGAGCTCGTCCCACTCGCGGCCCCAGATCACCTTGATGACGTTCCAGCCCGCCCCGCGGAAGGCCGACTCGAGCTCCTGGATGATCTTGCCGTTTCCCCGGACCGGGCCGTCGAGCCGCTGCAGGTTGCAGTTGACGACGAACGTCAGGTTGTCGAGGCCCTCCCGTGACGCGAGCGACAGGGCCGCGGTCGACTCGGGCTCGTCCATCTCGCCGTCGCCGAGGAACGCCCAGACGCGCGAGTTCGACGTGTCGAGCTGGCCGCGGTTCTGGAGGTAGCGGTTGAAGCGGGCCTGGTAGATCGCGCTGATCGGGCCGATGCCCATGGAGACGGTCGGGTACTCCCAGAAGTCCGGCAGGAGCCGCGGGTGGGGGTACGAGGGCAGGCCCTTGCCTGGGACGGTTTCACGGCGGAAGTTGTCGAGCTGCTCCTCCGTTAGGCGGCCCTCGAGGAACGCCCGCGCGTAGATCCCCGGCGCCGCGTGGCCCTGGTAGTAGATCTGGTCGCCGGCCTGGCCGTCGTCCTTGCCCCGGAAGAAGTGGTTGAAGCCGACCTCGTAGAGGGACGCCGCCGAAGCGTAGGTGGCGAGGTGCCCGCCGATGCCGGCGAAGCGGCTGTTCGCCCGCAGGACCATCGCCACGGCGTTCCAGCGGATGATCCGCCGGATCCGCAGCTCGAGCCGCTCGTCACCGGGAAAGTACGGCTCCTGTTCGGGGCTGATCGTGTTGATGTAACGGGTCTGCGTCAGGGGCGGAAGCCCCACATGCAGCTGGCGAGCCCGCTTGAGGAGCTTGTAGACGAGGAAGCGGGCGCGGGCCTCGCCTTCCTGCTCGACGAGCTGGTCGAACGAGTCGAGCCACTCCTGGGTCTCGCCGGGATCGATGTCCGGCAGCTGGTGCTTGAACTCGTCGAAGTACATCGGGGCCTCGTCTCGGTGATCGGATCAGGTCGGCTCGACGCGAAGCGTCGTGGAAAGGGTCTCGGGCACGAGCATCGTCCTCAGCGCCGGGTCCGCCGCGTACTTGCCGCGAAAGGCCTGCGAGGCGCGTTCGATCGAGTCCGGGTCGTCGGCCGGAATGGCCGTCGCCGACAGGCGGCGACCGTCGACGTGGAGCGCGATCGCCGGGTTCGCCTGCGCTTCGCGGAACCAGCGGCCGCGCTCCCCGCGGACCGAGCGGATGAACACCTCGCCGTCGTCCACGACGACCCAGATGATCGTCCGATGGACGGGACCGCCCGGCGCCTGGGTCTCGACGCGGACCTCCTCGGCGCGGTCGATCGCCGCCAGATCCTCGGTCGGAAAGCTCATGGCGGCAGCGTAGCCCATCGCGTCCCGGAACGGCGCCGCTCGATCTGGTCGACCGACGAAGCCCCCGATTGATATGCCCCCGTAACGGTTCTGCAATGTCGGCCGGACCGTGCGGCACGGCCCGCCGACGACGATGCGGCACCCAGCTAGGGAGGACCATCGCGCATGACGCACGAACACGATCACGACGACACCGTCGTCGTCGAACGCGACAGCGGGTCGGGGATGG
>DASTVH010000146.1:0-11180 GCA_035759195.1 Candidatus Limnocylindrales bacterium | reverse complement strand
CGGCCGCAGCCGGCGAAGACGATCCCGCCGCCGGACCCACCGAACCCGCTGTGCCCGAAGCCCTGGAATCGGCTTCGTGAGCGGCCCCGAGCTGACCGTCGGGCGCGGCGTCATCACGGAGATGGTCCGCCTCGCCGCGTTCGAGGTCCCCGGCGTCAGCCGGGTCGGCCGAGCCGGGCCGCCGTGGCGGGCGTTCTTCGCCGGACCCGCCGTCACGACGCGACTCTCGGACGACGGCGTCCGGGTCCGAGTCTGGGTCGTCGCCCGTCCCGGCCACGCGCTCGTCCCGTTGACGCGCCAGGTCCGCTCGGCCGTCGCCGCGACCGTCGAGCGGCTGCTCGGCCTGCGGCTCGATTCGGTGACGGTCACGGTCGACGGTGTCGGAGGCTGACGGGAGCGACTCCGCGGCCGGCCGGCGAGACGAGCCTGCGCCGCGCCGGGCCGCAGGCTCCGCAAGCGACCGCATCCGCGCATTCCGGACCGGCCGGCGCCTGGCGCTCGCCGCCGTCTTCGAGGCCGAGTTCGGGCAGCGGACCCCGGACGCGATCCTGGAGCGGCATCTCGCCGAGATCGAGGGAAGCCCGGTCGCGGCCGAGCTCGCCCGGGCGCTCGTGGCGGCGGTCGTCGCGCACCGCGACACGATCGATGCAACGATCGAACGAGTTGCACCCCAGTATCCGGTCGTCACGCTCGCTCGGATGGACCGCGCGCTGCTCCGTTGCGCGATCGGCGAGGTGCTACACTCGCCGACGCCGGCCCGGGTGGCGATCGCCGAATGGGTCGAGTTGGCACGGATCTACAGTGGAGACCCGATGCGGCGCCTGATGAACGGCGTGCTCGGGAGCATCGCAGCAGGATCGGTCGGCCCGTAACAGTCGGCATCCCACTCCGAGGAGGGAGTCAGTTGGCCACAACGTACGAGCGCCTCAAGAAGATCGTCGTCGAGCAGCTCGGCGTCGAGGAGGATGAGGTCAAGCCGGAAGCTTCGTTCGTCGACGATCTGAATGCCGACTCGCTCGACCTCGTCGAGCTCATCATGAGCCTTGAGGAGGAGTTCGGGACCGAGATCAGCGACGAGGACGCCGAGAAGATCCGGACCGTCGGCGACGCGGTCGACTACATCGACGAGCGCTCCTCCTAGCGGGGCACGCGTCCGAGCCCGGCAACCGACGGCGACGGGAGCGGTGCGACCGGCGGCCGCCCTCGCCGAACGACTCGGGCTTCCCGTCCGCGACCTCGACCTGCTCGAGCAGGCACTCGTCCACAGCAGCTGGCTCCACGAGCATCGCGAGTCGGCCCGCGGCCACAACGAACGACTCGAGTTCCTCGGCGACGTCGTCATCAACCTCGCGATCTCCGAAGCGCTGTTCGCAGCCTACCCGACCGACGACGAGGGCCTCCTCTCGACCCGCCGCGCGTCGATCGTCAGCACCTCCGGGCTCGCCCGGCTGGCCGGGCGGATCGAGCTCGGGGCCGTCCTGCTCCTCGGCGAGGGCGAGGCCCAGCGCGGCGGCCGCCGGCGGCCGTCCCTCCTCGCCTCCGGCTTCGAGGCGCTCGCCGGCGCGCTGTACCTGGATCTGGGCTGGGACCGGACGCGCGACTGGCTGATCGAGCTGGCCCGACCGGAGCTCGCCAACGACGCACCGGGACTCCTGCTCAAGAGCCCGAAGAGTCGGCTGCAGGAGTACACCCAGCGGCGGACCGGCGTTCGGCCCGAGTACCGCATCGTCGATGCCACCGGTCCCGATCACGAGAAACACTTCCGGATCGAGGTCTGGGTCGACGGCCGGAAACTGGGGGTCGGCGAGGGTCCGTCGCGCCGGACGGCCGAGACGGCCGCCGCCGTCCAGGCGCTCGAGCGGATCCGGGCCGAACGAGCAGCCGAGGCGGGTTCGCCCGCCGACGTCTCGCTGGCGGCGAGTCGTCGGGCGGCACAGGCGCGACCGGGAGCCGCGGAGCTCCGCGAGTGAGCGCCCCGGCCCGCCTGCTCGCGCTCCGGCTCCAGGGCTTCAAGTCGTTCGCCGAACGGACGGTCGTCGAGTTCGGCGGCGGGATCAGCGCGATCGTCGGCCCGAACGGGTCGGGCAAGAGCAATCTCGCCGACGCGCTTCGCTGGTCGCTCGGCGAGCAGGGCCGGGCGCTGCGGAGCCGGAAGTCGGAGGACGTCATCTTCGCGGGCTCGGACCGCCGCGGCGCGCTCGGCATGGCCGACGTCACGCTCGTCCTCGACAACGCCGACGGCCTGCTGCCGGTCGACTACAGCGTCCTCGAGCTCGGCCGCCGCCTCTACCGATCCGGCGAGAACGACTACCTGCTCAACCGCCAGCGGGTCCGCCTGCGCGACCTCGTCGAGCTGCTCGACGCGGCGCATCTCGCGGACAACGCCTTCCTCTTCATCGGCCAGGGCATGGTCGACCAGGCGCTCGCGCTCCGGCCGGAGGAACGGCGGCCGCTCTTCGAGGAGGTCGCGGGCGTTCGCCGCCACGAGCGCCGCCGCCGTCGGGCCGAGGACCAGTTGGCCGAGTCCGAGGTGAACCTCGCCCGCGTCGAGGACATCCTCGGCGAGCTCCGGCCGCAGGCCCGCCGGCTCGCCGCCCAGGCCGAGCAGCAGGCGACCCGCCTGTCGGCCGGCGAGCAGCTCGCCGATGCCCTGATCCTCGCCGCGCATCACCGCTGGCACGAGGCGTCGTCACGAGCGGCCGCGACGGCGGCCCGGCGCGAGCGGGAACGGACCGAGGCGGACCGGGCGATGACCGAGCTCCAGGCGGCCGAGGAAGCGGCCGCCGCGATCGCCGCCGAGCTCGCGGCGCGGGTCGACGCGGACCGGGAGCGGCGGGCCGCCCACGAGGCCGCTCGCGCCCGGCTCACCGAGCTGCAGCTCCGCGGTGCCCGGCTCGCCGGCGACCTCGAGGCGATCGAACGGGACCGAAGCCGTTTCAACGACGAGGTCGCCGCGGCGGAGGACGATCTCGCCGTCCAGCGTCGCATCCTGGCCCAGCCGGTCCCGCCCCGCGATCTCGACCTCGAGGCGGCGGTCGGCGAGGCCGAACGGGCGCTCGCCGATGCGCTCGCGGAGCTCGGCGCGCTCCGTGCGGCCGACCGAGCCCGGGGCGAGGAGGCGGCCGCGATCCGGCGGGCCGAGGCCGCCCGCGAAGCCGAGGTGGAGACCGCGCGGCGACGGCTGGCCGATGCGGAGCGGCGGGCGACCAGCCAGCGCCAGATGGCGGACGAGGCGGCCGCCAGACAGGCCGATCTTGCCGAACTTCGAACGGCGGCCGCCGCGGGGCTCGAACGCGCCGTCGGGGACGAGCGCGCCGCCGCGGAGGAGCGGGAGACTGCCCGCGAGGCAGCCGATACCGCCGAGGCAGCCCGCCAAGCCGCGGCTGAACGGGCGGCGAGCATCGGCTCGATCCTGGCGACCCAGCGCGGCCGGCTCGAGGCCCTCGAGGCGCGCCTCGCCGAGGAGGAGTCCCGTGGGATCGCCCGAGCGGCGAAGCGGCGCGGCGGCCGCCGACTCGACGAGGACCTCGTGATCGATCCCGCGCTGCGGGCCGCGGTCGAGGCCGCCCTGGACGAGCGCGCGCGGGCCTATCTCGTGGATCGGGACGTCGTGCGCGAGCTCGCCGGCGAGCGGGGGATGCTCGTCCTGGCCGAGGCGGCCCAGGGCGGGGCGCCCGAGGCCGGCCAGGCACGCGCGAGCGCCCTCGAAAGCCGCTTCCTCGATCAGATCGCGGACGCCGGCGGCGCACCGCTCGGCCACGCCGTCCGTCGCGACCCGGTGGGCGCGGCGTCGCGACTCCTGGCTCGTGCCGTGGTGGTGCCCGACCTCGAGGCGGCGCTGGCCCTCCAGGCGGACCTGCCGGCCGGCTGGCTGGCGGTCGTCCGTGACGGCTCCGCAGTCGTCGACGCCTGGACCGTGCGCCTCGGACGTTCCGACGCGGCGCTCGAGCGACGGGCCGAAGCCGACCGTCTCCGGGGCGAGGTCGCCCGCCTCGACGCCGATGCCGCCGCGGCCCTGACCGCGGCCGACGAGGCCGCGGCTGCGGCGGCGGCTGCGCGGACGCGGTTCGAGGAGGCCCGCGCCGCGGAGTCGCGCGCGGTCGGCCGTCGCCGGGAGGCGGAGGAGTCCGAGCGAGCCGCGGCCCGGACCCTCGAGGCGGCGGCCCGCGAAGCGGCCTGGCAGGCGGCCCAGGCCGAGACAATCGCCGCGGAGGTCGTCCGCCTGGCCGAGGCGGTCGCCGCCCACGAGGCCGGACGGGCTTCCGACGCCCCTTCCGGCGCGCGCGACGCCGCAACGGATCCCGGCCGCGCGACGGCGCTCACCGCCTGGGAGGCGCGGGCCGCGGAGCTCCGGGCCACCCGGGACCGGCTGGCGGCCGACCAGGCCCGGTTCGACGCCGCGCGTCGGGAGCAGGAGGCCCGCCGCGCCCGAGCCGAGGCGGCCGTCGACATGGACGGCGAGCGGATCGCCCGAGCCGAGCGCGAGCTGGCCGGCCTCTCGGAGCGCGAGCGGCGGCTCCTGGCCGAACGGGACGAGGTCGGTGCGGCCCTCGCCCTCGCCGTCGTACGGGAGGCGGCGGCGGCGACTGCCCTCGAGGAGCTTCGCGCCGCCGACGCCGCCGCCCGGGAGCGCCGGGCGGCGGCGGAGCGGGAAGCCTCGGCCGCCCGCGAGCGACTGAGGGCTGGCGACGACCGCCTGCGGGCGGCCGATCGGGCCGATCTCGAGGCCCGTCTCGGCCGGGACGCGCTTCGCGAGCAGCTGCTCGTCGAGCTGGCGGGCCTCGGCGGCCTCGGGCTCGAGCGGCTGCGGGCCGAGGCGGGTGGCGCCGTGTCGGGTGGAGTGGCCGCCGAGCAGGAGGGCGGCGACGGAACCCGCACCACGGATCCGGCCGTGGACGTCGACGCCGACGACGACGCCGTCCAGCTCGAGCGCGCCCTCGCCGCGGTCGCCGAGCGCTGGGCCGCCGAGGTACCGGCCGGCGAGCCGCCGAGTACTGGTCGCCTGGCGAGCCTGCGGCGCCGCTACCACGAGCTCGGCGCGGCGAACCCATTCGCCGTCGAGGAATACGCCGAGGTCCGGGGGCGGCTCGAGACGCTCGAGGCCCAGGGAGCCGACCTGCGCCAGGCGATCGTCCGGACGCGGGAGCTCATCGCCGAGCTGAACACGATGATCGCCGAGCAGTTCCGGACCACGTTCCGGGCGCTCGAGGCGGCGTTCGACGAGCGGTTCCGCCAGCTCTTCGGCGGCGGCTACGCCCACCTTGTGCTGACCGACCCGGGCGACCTGTCGGCCACCGGCATCGAGATCGTCGCCCGGCCGCCGGGCAAGAAGCAGCAGGCGCTCGCGATGCTGTCCGGCGGCGAGCGGGCCCTGACAGCCGTCGCCCTGCTGTTCGCGATGCTCCAGGTGAGGCCGGTCCCGTTCTGCGTCCTCGACGAGGTCGACGCGGCCCTTGACGAGGCGAACGTCGGACGGTTCACGGCGGCCCTCCAGGAGCTCGCGGAGCGAACCCAGTTCATCGTCATCACCCACAACCGCGGGACGATCGAGGCTGCCGACGCGCTCTACGGCGTGACGGTCGGGGACGACTCCGTCAGCCGCGTGATCAGCCTCCGCCTCGACGAGGCCCAGGCGATCGCCGACCGGCGTCGCGACGGCGCGTTCGTCGAGGCATCCTGATGTTCTGGCGACCGAAACGCGACGAGGCGCCACCCGGGGCCGCGCCCGAGGCGCCGCCCGAGGCAACGCCTGAGGCCGCGCCGCCGGGCGCAGGCGACGAGTTCCCGGTCGCCGCGCCTCAGCCGAAGCCCGACGCCCTGTGGGGCCCGGGGATCGGCCCACCGCCGGCAGACGTGCGGCCGGCCCTCGACGCCGGGCTCGCCCGGACCCGGGGCACCTTCGTCACGACGCTCCGCGGGTTCCTCGGCGCCGACGGCGACACCGCGTGGGACGAGGTCGAGGAGACGCTCATCGCCGGGGACGTCGGCGCGACGCTCGCGATGGCGGTCGTCGAGCGGGCTCGACGGCGGCACGAGCCGGGCGGCTCGGAGGCGGCCGTCCGGGCGGAGCTCGCGGCGCTGCTCGTCGAACGCGAAGCCGATTGGCGCCCCCGGCCCTCGGTTTCAGGCGGGCCGGCCGTCGTGCTCGTCGTGGGCGTGAACGGAACGGGCAAGACCACGACGATCGGCAAGCTCGCGAACCGCTACGCCGCGGAGGGCCGGAGCGTGCTCCTCGCGGCGGCCGACACGTTCCGGGCGGCCGCGATCGATCAGCTCCGCATCTGGGCCGAGCGGGCGAACGTCCCGGTCGTGGCCCACGCTCCGAACGCCGACCCGGGCGCCGTCGTCTACGACGCGCTCGACGCCGCCGTCGCGCGCGGTTCGGACATCGTCATCGCGGACACCGCCGGCCGCCTGCACACGAAGGTCAACCTCATGGACGAGCTCGCCAAGATCCGCCGGATCATCGACAAGCGGCTGCCCGGCGCGGAACCCGAGACGCTCTTCGTGATCGACGCGACGACCGGCCAGAACGGCCTCGCCCAGGCGAAGGCGTTCCACGACGCGGTCGGACTGACGGGCGTCGTCCTCACGAAGCTCGACTCGACCTCCAAAGGCGGGATCGTGTTCGCGATCGAACACGAGCTCGGCGTGCCGGTCCGCTTCGTCGGGGTCGGCGAGAAGGCGACCGACCTCGTCCCGTTCGACCCCGACGCCTTCGTGGCCGCCCTGTTCGCCTGAGACCTCGGGCCCGACGGCCCGCGACTCGTCGCTCTGCCCTCGTGAGCTCCGCCTCGGACCTCGGTGGGCCGGTCGCAGGCAAACGGAACCCGGACCGGTCATTGCGACCGCGCGCCGTCGATCTCGGATACACTGCCGACGCCTCGGTGCGCCAGAACCCGCGCACCACCCGGCCGCCGACGCGCCGTCCGCGCCGCAGCCGGTCCTCTCACCCGGATGGAGCCGCACCCGAACTGTGTTCGACAGCCTGAGCGACCGCCTCCGCAAGACCCTCGCCGACCTGACCGGCCGGGGCCGCGTCAGCGAGGCCGACGTCGAGGCGGCGATGCGCGAGATCCGGCTCTCGCTCCTCGAAGCCGACGTCAACTTCAAGGTCGTGAAGGACTTCGTGGGCCGGGTCCGGGAGAAGTCGGTCGGGGCCGACATCATCGGCAGCCTCACGGCCGGCCAGCAGGTCGTGAAGATCGTCCACGACGAGCTCGTCGAGCTCCTCGGGGCCGGCGACCGCGCGTTCCGGCTCCAGGGCAATCCGGCGGTCGTCGCCCTCGTCGGCCTTCAGGGCTCGGGCAAGACGACGTCCGCCGCCAAGCTCGCGAAGCACCTCGTCAAGCAAGGCCGCCGGCCGCTCCTCGTCGAGGCCGACCCCTACCGCCCCGCCGCCGCCGATCAGCTCGAGACACTCGGCCGGTCCCTCGACATCCCGGTCCACCGGGCCCCGCCCGGCACGCCGGTCGTCGACATCGCTCGCGGCGGCCTCGACGCGGCCCGCCGCCTGACCCGCGACACGGTGATCCTCGACACGGCCGGGCGGCTCACGATCGACGAGGAGCTGATGGCCGAGATCTCGGCCGTGGCGGCCGCCGTCAGGCCGGTCGAGACGCTTCTCGTCGTCGACGCGATGACCGGCCAGGAGGCCGTCGGCGTCGCGTCCGCGTTCAAGGAAGCGGTCCCGCTGACCGGCCTGATCCTGACCAAGATCGACGGCGATGCCCGGGGTGGCGCGGCGCTCTCGATCAGCGCGGTCACGGGCCTCGCCGTCAAGTTCATGGGCACCGGCGAGAAGACCGATGCCCTCGAGGTCTTCCACGCCGACCGCCTCGCCGGGCGGATCCTCGGGATGGGCGACGTCGTCACGCTCGTCGAGCGGGCCCAGGAGGTCGTCGACGAGAAGCAGGCCAAACAGCTCGAGGAGAAGCTGCGCAAGGCGCAGTTCACGCTCGAGGACTTCCTCGAGCAGATCCAGCAGGTCCAGAAGATGGGGCCCATGGGTCAGCTGATGTCGATGATCCCGGGCATGGGCGGCATGGCCCGCGAGGCCCAGGACGCGGTCGACCGCGGCGACCTGCGCCGGGTCGAGGCGATCATCCGCTCGATGACGCCGCGCGAGCGTCGTGATCCCTCGGTGATCAACGGCTCGCGGCGGCGGCGCATCGCGGCCGGGTCGGGGACCGGCCTGACCGACGTCAACCGCCTCATCAAGCAGCACGCCGAGCTCCAGAAGCTCATGAAGCAGCTCTCCGGGGGCGGCCGCAGGGCCGCGCTCGGGGCGCTCAGTGGCCGACGGTAGGGGAGATCGTCCGATGACCCAGAACCTGAACCAGGGGACGTCCCCGACCGACGAGACCGCGCGCTGGACCTCGCCGGCCGAGGCGGAGGCGGGTGGCACGACGCCCGAGATGGATGCGACGTACGACGGACCGATCGTCCGCCGGGAGGCCGTCGCCCCCGGGCCCGGCACGTCCGAAGCCGAGGCGACTGCCGGCCGCCGGGCGTCGGGCCTGCGCTGGGCGATCGCCCTCGGCGGCGTCGCCCTCGTCGTGGCCGCGACGATCGCGATCTTGGCCCTTGCCAGCGGCCGGCCGGCGACATCGATCGCGGTCGGGTACATGCCCGAGAACGCCGTCCAGTACTCCGAGTACCGCCTCGACCTGCCCGGCGACCAGCGCCAGAAGCTCGCCGCGTTCATGGCCCACTTCCCGGGCTTCGACGACCAGGCGATCTTCGACACGAAGCTCGACGAGGTCCTCGACCGCCTCCTGGGCGCCGCGTCGGGCGGCGAGCAGACCTGGACGGCCGACATCAAGCCATGGTTCGGCGGCCAGATCGCGATGGGCGCGACGCCGTTCTCGGCCGACGCCCAGACCGGGGTCGGCGCGGCGATGCTGGGGGGCGCGCCGCTCGTCGTCGTGACGATCACCGATCCGGCGGCCGCGACCGCCTGGGTCCAGGAGATCGTCGGCGAGGGCGCGACGAGCAGGCAGTACGGCGACGCGACGCTCATAACGACCGACGGCGGGAGCGCCGGCTTCGTCATCGGCATCAACGACGAAGTGATGCTCGGCGGGCTGGATGCGGCCGTCAGGAGCGCGATCGACTCGAAGGGCGAAGGTCGCCTGGCCGACGACGACGAATTCAAGGCCGCCTTCGGGACGGTCGGCAGCGACTATGTCGCCTTCGGCTACACGGAATACCGGGCCCAGCTCCAGTCAATGCTCGGGCTCGCGACCGGCGCCGGCAGCCCGCTCGACCAGACGACCGTAGACGAGGAGCTCCTCGCGATGGTCCCGGCCTGGCAGGCGTTCGTCTACCGGGTCGAGGCCGACGCGATCGTCGGCGAGGCTGTGTTCCCCTCGGTCGATTTCGGCTTCGATGCCTCGAACCGGCGGAGCGGCCTCGCCGGCCACGTGCCGCCCGGGACGATCCTCTATGCCGAAGCGCACGACGTCGGGGCGGCGATCAGCGCCTTCCTCGGCCGGCTTCGGGAGATGCCGGACCTGCGCGACACGTTCAACCAGGTCGACCAGACCGCCGGGATGATCGGCGGCATCGATGGACTGATCGGCTGGTGGGGCGACGCCGGCCTGGCCCTCACGCCGGGGCCCGACGGTTCGATCGGCGGAGGGCTCCTCATCGCGCCGACCGATGCCGAGGCCGCCGCCCGGACGTTCACCACGCTTCGCAGCTTGGTCGCCATCGGCGGCGGCCAACTCGGCGTCGAGCTCCGCGACGTCGCCCACGGCGACGCGACGGTGACGGTCGTCGACTTCAGCGGCGCCGCCGCGGGTGCAGCCGATCTGCCGGAGGGATTCACGCCCGAGATCGCCTACGCGGTCACCGACGAGATCGTCGCCATCGGCTACGGCGAGGCCTGGGTCAAGTCGGTCCTCGACGCGGGACCCGGCCCGTCGCTCGCCGACGACGCCCGCTACGGGGCGCTCCTCGACCGGGTCGGCGAGGAGAACCTCGGCGTCGCCTTCGTCGACATCACGAAGGTTCGCGAGCTGATCGAGCCGCTCGTCCGCAACGAGATCGGGGCTGACGACTGGGCCTTCTACCAGCGCGAGATCCTGCCGTACCTGCTCCCGTTCGACGCGGCCGTCTCCGGTTCGCGACAGGACGGGGAGCTCGACCGCATGCCCCAGGCGATCACCGTCAGGTAGGCCGCCGGCCGTCCGGCCGGCGCGCCCGACCCCCAGCACCGAAGGAGGAACCAGCATCCATGGCAGTGCGCATCAGGTTGACCCGCGTCGGGGCGACGAAACAGCCCAGCTACCGCGTCGTCGTGGCCGACAGCCGCAGCGCCCGGGACAGCCGGGCGATCGAGACCATCGGCCACTACAACCCCCGGACCGAGCCGATCGAGGTCAACATCGACGCCGAGAAGGCGAAGTCGTGGCTGGCCAAGGGTGCCCAGCCCTCGGACACGGTCGTCCGCCTGTTCCGCAATGCCGGCATCCTGCCGGCCGAGAAGTAGGAGCCGCCCCGATGGCAGCAGCCGAGCTGGTCGAATACGTCGCGAAGTCCCTCGTGGACGACCCCGATGCGGTCAAGGTCGAGGTCGTTCGTGACGCGTCGGGGACCGTCATCGAGCTCCACGTCGCCGAGGACGACATGGGCAAGGTGATCGGCCGGAACGGCAGCGTCGCGAAAGCGCTCCGGACGCTCCTCAAGGTCACCGCGGCGCGCGACGGCGAGCCGGTCTCGCTCGAGATCCTCTAGGTCGGGGCGCCGACCCTGGACACCGACGCCCGCGTCACCGGCGAGCGCCTCGTCGTCGCGCTCGTCCGCGGCGTTCACGGCCTGCGCGGCGCGGTCCGCGTCGAGGTCCTCACCGACCACCCCGAAGAGCGCTTTGCGGCCGGCACGGTCCTCCACCGCGAGGGCAGCGACGACCCGCTGACCGTGGCCTGGTCGTCGGCCGTTGCCGATGGCCCGGGCTGGCGGATCCGGTTCGAGGAAGTCAGGACGCGCGACGCCGCCGAGGGTCTCAAGGGTGCCTACCTCGAGTGGATCGCCGGGCCCGAGGCGGAGCTGGGCCGGGGCGAGTACTTCTGGTACGAGGTGATCGGGGCGACGGTCAGCAACGTCGACGGGACCGTCCTCGGCACGGTCCGCGACGTGTACCGCTCCGGTGGCGCCGAGGTCTACACCGTGAGCGG
>DASTVH010000145.1:0-2863 GCA_035759195.1 Candidatus Limnocylindrales bacterium | reverse complement strand
GAAGCCCAGCCGTGTCAGCTCCGCCTTGAACCGACGCGTGTTGGTCCACAGCCGTTCGATCAGCTCGGGCTCGTCCTGCATGACCTGGATCGCCTCGCGGCACGCGGCAGCGACCGCCGGCGGATGCGACGTCGAGAACAGGAACGGCCGCGCCCGCTGGATGAGGATGTCGCGCAGGTCCTGCGAGCCCGCGACGTAGCCGCCCAGGACGCCCACCGCCTTGGAGAGCGTCCCCACCTGGATCGCCACCCGACCGTGCAGCCCGAAGTGGTCGACCGAGCCACGGCCGTTCCGGCCGAGGACCCCGGACGCGTGAGCATCGTCGACGAAGACCGCGGCACCGAACTCCTCGGCCGCTTCGACGATCGCCGGCAGCGGGGCGATGTCGCCGTCCATGCTGAAGACGCCGTCGGTGACGACGAGGACGAGCCGGTAGGGCAGGCCGGTCCCTTCGCGCCCGTGCTCCTTCGCCTCGCGGAGGATCTCGCGGAGCGCGCCGACGTCGCCGTGCGGGTAGATCTTGCGAGGCGCCTTCGAGAGGCGCATGCCGTCGATGATCGAGGCGTGGTTGAGGGCGTCCGAGACGATGAGGTCCTGCTCGCCGGTGATCGTCGGGATCACGCCGGTGTTGGCGGTGAAGCCGCTCTGGAGGGTCAGGACGGCGGCGGTGCCCTTGAACTCGGCCAGCTCGCGCTCGAGGTCCTCGTGGAGGGTCATCGTCCCGGCGATCGTCCGGACCGCCCCCGATCCGACGCCGAAGTCGCGGACCGCGGCAAGCGCCGCCTCGCGGAGGCGGGGGTGATGGGTCAGCCCGAGGTAGTCGTTCGACGAGAGGCTGATCAGGCGGCGATCGTCGATCGACACGACCGGCCCCTGCGCGGACGACATGACCCGGAGCGGCCGGTACAGATGCCGATCGCGGAGATCGGCGAGCTCTTCGGCCAGGAAGGCGAGGGGATCGGGTCGGATATCGGTGCTCATCGGTCGCCTCACTCCCGCCAGTCCATGATCACCTTGCCGGAGTCACCGGATCGGGCGGCCTCGAACGCGGCCTCGTGGTCGCGGTACGAGAACCGGTGGGTGATCGCCGGGCGGATGTCGAGCCCGGACTGGAGCATGACCGACATCTTGTACCACGTCTCGAACATCTCCCGGCCGTAGATTCCCCGCAGCGTCAGCATCTTGAAGATCACCTGGTTGAGGTCGAGCGGGACCTCCTCGGTCGGGATGCCGAGGATCGCCATCCCGCCGCCGTGGGCCATGTTCGCGAGCGCGTCGCGGAGCGCGGCCGGGTTGCCCGACATCTCGAGGACGACGTCGAAGCCCTCGACCATGCCGAGCTCGCGCTGGACGTCCTCGAGACGCCGCTCGCGCGGGTCGACGACGAGGGTCGCCCCCATCCGGGCCGCGATCTCGCGGCGGAACGCGTTCGGCTCAGAGACCACCACGTAGCGGGCGCCGGCGTGGCGGACGACGGCGGTCGCCATCAGCCCGATCGGGCCGGCCCCGACGACGAGCACGTCCTCGCCGAGCACCGGGAACGCGAGCGCCGTGTGGACGGCATTACCGAACGGGTCGAAGATCGCGGCGATCTCGGGGTCGATCCCGGGCCAGTGGTGCCAGACGTTTGCGACCGGCAGGACGACCTCCTCGGCAAACGCGCCGTCACGGCCGACGCCGAGCCCGATCGAGTGGGCGCAGAGGTGCCAGCGGCCTGCCCGGCAATGACGGCAGCGGCCGCAGACGACGTGGCCCTCGCCGCTCACGAGGTCGCCGACCGCGAGGTCGTGGACGTTGCTGCCAATCTCGGCGACCTCGCCGGCGAACTCGTGGCCGACGATCAGCGGCGGCGTGATCGTGCGGGCGGCCCACGGGTCCCATGAGCGGATGTGGAGGTCGGTGCCGCAGATGCCGGTGCGATGGACCCGGATCCGGACGTCGTCGATGCCCAGCGGCGGCGAGGGCACGTCGATGAGCTCGAGGCCTGGGCCGGGTTGCGTCTTGACGAGTGCCCGCATCAGGACGGCCGGTCGTCGGACCAGTCGACGATCGGGTTCTCGACCGAGCCGATCCCCTCGACCTCGCATCGGACGCGGTCGCCCGGCTCGAGGAAGACCGGCGGGTCGCGGAAGACACCGACGCCCGACGGCGTGCCGGTCGCCAGCAGGTCGCCGGGCTCGAGGGTGATGACCCGGCTGACGAACTCGATCGCGGCCGGGATGTCGAACAACATGTCGGCCGAGGTCCCGTCCTGCATGAGGACCGCACGGCCCGCGTCCGGGCCGGCCCCGCGCGTCCACCAGCTTCGGAGGCGAAGGTTGCCGGGGTCGGCGACCTCGGACTTCGAGACGAAGATCGGACCGATCGGCAGGAACGTGTCGCTGCCCTTCGCGCGCAGCCACTGACCGTCGCCGCGGGCGCCCGGGTGGAGGGCGCCCTTGTTGCCCTGCCAGTCGCGGGCGGTGACGTCGTTGACGACGACGTAGCCCGCGACGTGGTCCATCGCGTCCGCCCGATCGACGCGCCGGGCCCGCCGGCCGATCACGACGCCGAGCTCGACCTCGGCGTCGAGGGCGTTGCAGCCCTCGGGCCGGACCACCGACTCGCCCGATGCGACGACCGCGTTCGGCCACTTGCCGAAGATCGTCGGCCGATCGGGCATCGGCAGGTGCTGCTCCTCGAGGTGGTCCCGGTAGTTCAGCCCGATGCAGACGGTCTTCGCGGGCACCACGGCCGGGGCCGGCCGGAGCGAGGCGACGGGGAGCCGCTCGCCGAGGCGGCTCGTGTCACCCACCGGGACCGCGACGAGGTCCCAGGCCTCGTGGTCGCCCTCGAGCGCCGCGACGGAGTCACCGTCGAGGGC
>DASTVH010000144.1:0-5919 GCA_035759195.1 Candidatus Limnocylindrales bacterium | reverse complement strand
CCGGGGGCAGACAGGCAGGAACGATGGCAGTCGGGTCGGGCAACGGTCGCGGCGTCACCCTGGACGAGGTCGCCCGGGTCGCCGGCGTCTCGCGGGCCACCGTCTCGCGGGTCGTGAACGGCAACCCCAAGGTCGGCGTGGACGTGAAGCGTCAGGTGGAGCGGGCCATCGCGCGACTCGGCTACGTCCCCAACCCGGCGGCCCGTTCGCTCGTGACCCGCCGCAGCGACTCGGTGGGCGTCGTCATCCCCGAGCCGCCCGGGATGCTCTTCGGCGACCCGTTCTTCCCGCGCCTCCTGCGCGGCATCAGCACGGAGCTCTCCGCGAGGAACCTGCAGCTCGTCCTGCTGATGCCCCAGTCGAGCGACGAGGAGGCGCGCCTCGAGCGGTATCTCACGGCCGGCCACGTGGACGGCGCGCTGCTCGTCTCGCTCCACGGCGACGACACGCTGCCGGACGCGCTCGCCGCTCGCGGCGTGCCGGTGGTCGTCGGCGGGCGGCCGCCGACCGGCGACTCCGTGAGCTACGTGGACGTCGACAACGTCGGCGGGGCCCGCACCGCGGTCGCCCACCTCATCGACGGCGGCCGGCAGACGATCGGGACGATCAGCGGACCGACCGACATGACGGTCGGTGTCGACCGTCTGACCGGCTACCACCAGGCACTCGAGGCGGCAGGTCGCACTCCGGATCCCGCTCTCGCGGCGGCCGGCGACTTCACCCAGGAGGGTGGCGCGGCGGCGATGAGCCGCCTTCTCGAGGCCCGCCCGGACCTCGACGCGGTATTTGCCGCATCGGACCTCATGGCGGCCGGCGCGATCGGGACGCTGAAGGCTGCCGGTCTCCGGATCCCCGAGGACGTCGCGATCGTCGGCTTCGACGACTCGTCGATCGCTCCGACGAGCGAGCCGCCCCTGACCAGCGTTCGCCAACCGATCGAAGAGATGGGCCGGGAGATGGTCCGCCTGCTCCTCGAGCAGGCGGCCCGTCCGGGAACCGTGCCCCGGAAGGTGATCCTCGCCACGAAGCTCGTCCGGCGACGATCGAGCGAGGGGGTGCCGAACCGATAGAAGAGGAGATCAGGCCATCGAGGTGATCGTTTCGTTGGTGTTGGAGGAGACTGGCATGGAAACTCCCCGAAGCGTGACGCGACGGCGCCCGGTCAGGGTGCCGGCAATCCTGGCAGCGCTTGCGCTGGCGGTCGCCGCCTGTGGCGGTGGGACCCCGGCGACCAGCCAGACCGCGAGCGGAACGCCCGCGGCGTCGGCGACTGCCGCCGCCTCGCAGGGCAGCGGCGAGCCGGTCGAGATCGAGTGGTTCGTCGGACTCGGGACCGGCGAGAACGAGGAGCAGATTCCCGTGGAGGAGGCCGTCGTGGCCGCCTTCAACGAATCGCAGGACGGCATCGAGTTGATCCTGACCGTCGTCGACAACACCGAGGCGTCCGACACCCTCGCGACGCGGATCGCCGCCGGCGACGCGCCGGACATCATCGGCCCGATCGGGATCCGCGGGCTCCAGTCGTTCGGCGACCAGCTGCTCGACCTCTCCCCGTACATCGGCAGCGTCGACCTGTCCGAGATCGACCAGGCCTTGATCGACGTCTACAAGGTGGACGGCAAGCAGATCGGCATCCCGATGGCTGTCTATCCGTCGTTCTTCTACTACAACAAGACGCTCTTCGACGAGGCCGAGCTGGCGTATCCGCCGCACGAGGTCGGCGAACAGTACGAGGGCAAGGACTGGACCTGGGACACGGTCCGTGAGCTCGCGAAGCAGCTGACGGTCGATGGCGCCGGCAACGACGCGACGAGCGCCGACTTCAACGCCGACGACATCGTCCAGTACGGTCTCGACGCCCAGTTCACCGAGAACGACGCTCGTGCGTGGGCGACGATCTTCGGCGGCTCGGGCTCGGCCGTCGCCGACGACGGCACGACGGCCCAGTGGCCGGACAACTGGCGCGAAGGCCTCCAGTACATGTACGACGGGATCTGGACCGACCAGTTCATCCCGAACCAGACAGCCGTCCAGGCGCTGGCCGACGGCAACACCTTCCAGTCCGGCCGCATCGCGATGGACGTCGTCCACCAGTGGTACACCTGCTGCGTCTACCCCGGAGAGGGGGAGCCCCAGGTGACCGATTGGGACATCGCCGTGCTGCCGGAAGGCCCGGACGGCAAGATCACCTCAAAGCTCCACGCCGACACGATCGGGATCATGGACACGACCGAGAACCCCGAGCAGGCGTTCGAGGCGCTGTCGTTCCTGACGCGGTCCCCGGAGCTGATCCAGATCTGGGGCGCCATGCCGGCCATCGAGAGCCAGCGGGCCGACTTCTTCGCCGGTCTCGACGACCGCTTCGCGCCGCTCGAGATCGACTGGAACGTCTCGACGCAGATGCTCGCCTATCCCGACAATCCCAGCCATGAGGCCTTCATGCCGAACTTCCCGGAGGCGGACTCGGCGAACAAGGACCTCGGATCGAAGATCTGGACGACGCCGGACCTCGATCTCGACGCCGAGATCGACGCCCACGTCGAACTCCTCCAGGGCATCTTCGACTCGAACTAGCGTTCTCCTCCCTGCGCCGGGGGCGGATCCCCCAACCGCCTCCGGCGCAGACCGAGCCGGCCGACGAGCGAACGTGAGGCAGCGAGCCAACCGATGAGCCTGAGCAGCGGAACCGTCGGCCAGATTCCCGCGGTCGCACCACCCCGGACGCGGCGCGGCGGCACGCCCCACGGGCGGCGCGAGTCACTCACCGGGCTGCTCTTCGTGGCCCCCTTCATCGTCGGCTTCATCATCTTCTCGGCGCTCCCGATGGGCGCGTCGCTCCTCCTCTCGCTGACGGACTTCGACCCGCGGGCACCCGACGAGATCCGCTTCATCGGGCTGGCGAACTACGCGGAGATGGCGTCGGATCCCGTCCTCCGCGAGTCCCTCTGGGTGACGGTCCGCTTCGGGCTGATCGCGGTCCCCCTGACGCTGGGCTTCGCCCTCGCCGTCGCGATCCTCGTGAACAGCAAGCTGCTGGTCGGGCGGAACGTCTTCCGGACGCTCTTCTACATGCCGATCCAGATCCCGATCGTGGCCAGCACGCTCGTCTGGATCGGCGTCCTCCACGCGACGACCGGCTGGCTCAACCTCGGCCTCGACGCCGTGGGGATCGACGGCCCGAACTGGCTCCAGAGTCCGACCTGGGTCGGGCCGGCCCTCGCGCTCATGGGCCTCTGGGGGATCGGCAACATGATGCTGATCTTCCTGGCCGGCCTCCAGAGCGTCCCGACCGAGCTGTACGACGCCGCCAAGGTGGACGGCGCGGGGAGCCTGGCGAGCTTCCGGCACGTGACGCTGCCGATGATCTCGCCGGTCCTGTTCTACAACCTGATCATCGCGCTGATCGGCGCGTTCCAGTACTTCACCCAGGCCTACGTCGTGAGCAACGGCCGGGGCGACCCGGACCGGGCGACCCTCTTCTTCAACCTGCACCTGTACCGCGAGGCCTTCGGCTTCTTCAACATGGGATACGCGTCGGCCCTGGCCTGGCTCCTCTTCGCGATCGTCCTGGGGCTGACCATCGTGCTGTTCCGGACCGCCGGCTCGTGGGTCTTCTCGGGCGGGGAGCGATGAGCGCGACGGCGGCCCAGGCCCGGGCCCTCAGCGCGACGGGTCCGCTCGGCGCGCAGATGCGCCGCTTCGGAGCGGTCGCCGGAGTCACCCTCCTCGCGGTGACGATCGTCTCGGCGTTCCTCATGCCGCTTGCGTACATGGTCGCGACCGCGTTCAAGGATCAGAGCCAGCTCACGACGGTCGGCGCGCCGCTCTACCCGGCCGCGCGCGAGACGTTCACGTACGAGGGCAAGGAGCTCGACGTCTACGACGTGCCCACGCCCGACGGCGGGGTCCACGCCTGGGCCCTGCTCGAGCCGCACCGCGAGGATGCGCTCTTCATCGATCCCGCGAACCCCGCGGCCGGCCCGATTCTCTGGGAGGGCCGCTGGCGGACCCTCCAGCAGCACTGGACGTTCTCGCTGCGCATCGAGAACTTCACGAACGCCTGGGACACGATCGCGTTCCCCCGCCTGTTCTTCAACACGGTGGCGATCGCGACGCTCTCGACGCTCGGGGCGGTCCTCTCGGCGATCTGCGTCGCCTACGGCTTCAGCCGCTTCCGGTTCCCGGGTCGGAACGGGCTGTTCATGCTGATGGTCGCGACGATCATCCTGCCGTTCCAGGTGACGCTGATCCCGAGCTACGCCGTGTACCTGTCGCTCGGCTGGGTCGGGACGTGGCTGCCGCTGATCGTGCCCCACTTCTTCTCGAACGCCTACAACGTCTTCCTGCTCCGCCAGTACTTCCTGACGATCCCCCGGGAGCTCGACGAGGCGGCGATGATCGACGGGGCCGGGCCCTTCCGGATCCTCCGCTCGGTGATCGTGCCGCAGGCCAAGCCGGCGATCGTCGCCGTCACCCTGTTCCACTTCTTCTGGGCCTGGAACGAGTACTTCCTGCCGCTGATTTACCTCCAGGGCCAGCCCGACGCGCAGCCGCTCGCGGTCGGCCTCGCCCGCTTCAATGCGCTGTACTCGCAGGAGCCGACGCTGATCCAGGCGGCGGCGATCATGGCGATGGCCCTCCCGGTCGTCGTTTTCTTCCTGGCCCAGCGGGCGTTCATGCGGGGCGTCGTCTTCGGCGGCGTCGAGAAGTAGCCCGGCGATGCTCGCCATTCCCAGCATCGCCTGGCGACGCCCGATCGGCCTGCCCTACGAGGGGACGGTCCGGCCGCGCGTCGACGCGCCGATGATCGACGACGGGCCGTGGGGCGGGGTCCCGCTCGGCGGCATGGGCGCCGGAAGCATCGGCCGGACCCATCGCGGCGACTTCGCCCGCTGGCATCTCGACGTCGGGGTCCACCGCTTCGAACCGATCCCTGCCTGCCAGTTCTCCCTGTTCACGGCGGGCCCGGGCAGGCCGGCCTCGGCCCACGTGCTCTCGACGCTCCGGGCCGACGCCCTCCCGACGTGGGGCTGGGACCTGCCGGTCGGGGCGGGGACGTACCACGCCCGGATGCCGTACGCCTGGTTCGAGATCGACTGGGACGAGCTGCCCGTCCGCGTCGTCCAACGCCAGTTCAGCCCGCTCATCGCGGGGAACTACCGGGAATCGAGCTACCCGGTCGGGATCTTCGAGACCGCGATCGAGAACCGCTCGGATGGGCCGCTGACCGTGGGGCTCATGCTGACGTGGCAGAACCTGATCGGCCGCGGAGCGGGAGAGGACCGGCGGGGCGGCCACCGCAACGCGGCCGTCCGCGGCGACGGCTGCGCCGGCGTCGTCCTGGCCGGGCCGCCGGACGCGGCCGAAGAGCCGTGGGCCGGCACGTTCGCGATCGCGGCGCCGGAGGACTCGGGCACCGCGATCACCCTCCTCGAGCGGTTCGACGTCGACGACGGGGCCGGTGTGTGGGCCGACTTCGCGACCGACGGCCGCCTGGACCCGACGCCGCCCGGCCCGCCGAGTCGGCCCGGCGAGGCGATCGGGGCCGCCCTGGCGATGACGGTGGACCTCGCCCCGGGTGAGACGCGCATCCTGCCGGCCGCCCTGGCCTGGGATCTGCCGGTCGCCTCGTTCGGCGGCGGGACCCGCTGGAACCGCCGCCATACCCGCTTCTTCGGCGCGTCCGGGACGAACGCCTGGTCGATCGCCGCCGAAGGCGTCCGGCAACGGGGAGTCTGGTCGGCCGCGATCGACGCCTGGCAGGCGCCGATCCTCGACGATCCCGCCCGTCCCGAGTGGTACCGGGCCGCCCTCTTCAACGAGCTGTACTACCTCGTCGACGGCGGGACCGTCTGGACCGACGGCCCGCCGGTCCGGCCGGCCGGCCCCCGGGCCGGCGGCCCGGCCGGGGCGCCCCAG
>DASTVH010000143.1:0-3767 GCA_035759195.1 Candidatus Limnocylindrales bacterium | reverse complement strand
GGCGGCCTTCGAGTCGTGGGTGACGAGGACGACCGTCTGGTGGCGCTCGACGCACGACCGCCAGAGGGCGTCGAGGATCTCGGTGCCGGTCGTGTAGTCGAGGTTGCCGGTCGGCTCGTCGGCGAAGAGGAGGGCCGGGCGCGTCACGAGGGCCCGGGCGACCGCGACCCGCTGCTGTTCGCCGGCCGAGAGCTCGTCGGGCTTGTGGTGCTCCTTGCCGGCGAGGTCGACGAGCGCGATGACGTCGCGGATCCGCTCGCGCAGCTCCCCCTTGCCGGTGTCCTGGCCGGCGATCGTGAACGGCAGCGCGACGTTTTCGTCGACGTCGAGCAGCGGAATGAGGTTGAACGACTGGAAGACGAAGCCGGTCCGGTCGCGACGGAGCGTCGTCGCCGCGTCGTCCGACAGGCGGCTGATGTTCTCGCCCTGGAGGAACACGTCACCCGACGTCGGTCGGTCCAGGCCGCCGAGCAGCTGGAGGAGCGTGCTTTTGCCCGAACCCGAGGGGCCCATGAGGGCGACGAACTCGCCCTCGGCGACCGACAGGGAGACGCCGCGCAGCGCGTCGACGGTCGTGGCGCCGAGGCGGTACCGCTTCGTCAGGTCGCGCGCCTCGAGGATCGGGGGCATCTGGGGCAGTGTAGCGGCGGGCATCGCCCGAATCCGGTTCGCCGCCGCGACGCGAGGTCGGCGGCAGCCGGGAATTCAGCCGCCGAGATAGAAGCCCGTCACGTCGCCGACGATGGTCTCGACGAGGCCCGGCGGACTCGTCGGGTCAACGACCCGGAGCGTGCCTTCGGCGCCGTTCGCAGCCTGCCCCGGCGGCGGACCGTTGCCGCTCTTCCCGCCGTTGCCCTTGTCGGCGCCCTTGCCCGGGCCGTTGTCCTCGTGGCGCCCGCCCGGCCCGAGGCCGAGCCCGAGGCCGATCGCGTCGGTCGGCTCCGGCGGCATCGTCCGCTTCGGGGTCGGGACCGGTGTCGGCTTCGGTGTGGGTTTGGGTGTCGCCTTCGGCTTCGGCACGGTCTTCGTCGAGCCGCCACCCCCGCCGGACGAAGCGCCGCCGCCCGACGACTTCGAGCCTCCGCACTTGTCGGCGAAGATCACGGTCCACATCTTCTTGCCGCTCGGTCCCTTGTACGCACCGACGCCTATGACGTCCCACTTCCTGCCCATGATGTTCGCCCGGTGGCCGGACGAGTCCATGAACATCCGGTGGACGGTTCGGGTGGCCGTGTCGTCGGGGTAGTTGTTCCAGCCGATGTTCTCGCCGGCGATCGCGTAGCAGTAGCCCTTCGAGTCGAGGATCGAGAAGACGTTCTTGCCCGACGGCGGGATGTTGTGGCTGAAGTAGTCGCGGACGATCATGTCCTTGCTGCGCGAGCGGGCGACGGCGGTCAGGGTCGAGTCGACCTTGAGCGCCTTGAGCCCGGCCGAGGCCCGCGACTGGTTCGTCAGCGAGGCGAGCTGCTTCTCCGACGACGAACTGAACGCGTTCGCGTCCCACGCATAGGCCTGGCGCGGGGCGGCGAACAGGCCGAGCGCGGTGACGCCGAAGGCGAGCGCGGTGGTCCAAGCCAGGCGGCCGACAGCGACTCGGGGCGAGCGTCGGGCGTGGACCGCAAGGACGAGGGACATCGGGTCGGGTTCTCGTTGGACCGGAACTGGGGCAGTCCGGTGTCGTCCATGACCCTACGGGTCGGTTAGGCGCGGGTCCCGGGGACGAAGGTCCGCCCCGATCGCGGCCGGCGGTACCAGCGACGGCCCCCAAGGCTCCGTCACCCCACCGCTCCGACCGGTACGAGGACGCCCCCCCCCCGCGGTGCGCGAACGCGCCGCCAATCGGGCGGATCGGACTGTTGGCGGACCGGACCGGTACGACCCTCCCCTCCCCGTCGCCCGCCCTGGCGCGCTAGTGTCCGGACACGGTCACGAGGTCCCATGTCGCAGCTCACCCTCCACGTCGTCGGCCACGCCCAGAAGCGCGGCCTCATCCCCCGCCTGCCGGCCGCCGACCGCCTGCTCGCGGACGTCGAGGCGTGGCTCCGCACGGAGTACCCGGACGCCGTCCGCACGACCCGGACGCGGACGGCTCCGACCGGCGAGCGTGTCCTGCTCGTGAGCTGCCATCCGGCGGCCGGCGAGCTCGCGATCGCCGCGACCGACGCGGGCGGGGTCGAGGTCTGGACGGCGCTCGGACCGGTCGGCCCGGGGTATCAGACGTTCGTCGCCCGGCTCGTCCAGCGGATCGGGACCGAGCACGAGATCCTCTGGTCGACCGAAGAGCCCGAGGACGGGCCAGCCCGGACCGATCTCGCCGCGGCGACGGATCGCGCGAACGCGGAGCGAGCGTACCTCGCCTGGCTCGGGACCGCCCTCGTCGGTGCACGCGACGCGCGGCGGCGCGGTTCAAGCGGCATCCACATCGGGACGCCTCCGGGCGTGCGGTTCGACTTCGACGGGGCGATCGCGACGAGCCTCGGGCCGCGTGACGACGAGTGGCTCGAAAAGGCGATCGGCGACCCGCGGATCGCGATCGACGTCGCCCCGTGGTGGGCCGACGCGATCGACGCCCGCTCGCTGCTGAACCGGGCGCTCTGCCTCATGTGGACCCAGGTCCGGTGGCGGCCGCCGGCCGACCCTGACGAGCGGGCGGTCAACGACGAGGTGCTTCGGCTGCTGGCACGGGCCTTCCCGCTCGACCCGTCGCTGCCGTACCCCTGGCGCGAGTGGCGGGAGCTGACCACCTGGCGCGGGTCGGCCGACGCGATGACCCGCCAGGTCGAGGCGCGGGCGGCGCGGACCGGGGCGGGACCGCTCGTCGGCTACCGGCGGCGCAACGTGTCGATCATCCACGAGGGCTGGGAGCTCGACGTCCCGGGTGCGTTCGCAGAGCGGCGCACCGACGAGGAGTGGTGGGGCGGCGACGGCGGCCGGAGCATCACGCTCGCCGCGACCGAGACCGGGACCGACGAGGGCCCGATGCCCGCCCTCGACTTCCTCCGCCAGGTCGCGCCGGATCTCGGTTCGGGGGCGCTCACCCACGAGATGGGCGAGGTGATCGGCCGGGCGCGGCTCTCGACCGATCCGACGTCCGGCGTCGAGGTCGGCGTCCTCGAGGGTTACTCGGCCGTCCGCGGTCGCGGCGCGGCGATCCGGATCACGTTCGACGACTCGAACGACTGGCAGTGGGCGCTCGACATGTGGCGCTCGCTGGCTCCGGCCCGAGTGGAGGCCTTCGCCCGGGTCTGACGCGGCATCCCCGCCTCCGATTTCCGAGTGATCCGAACAGCGAAGGCCGAATGCGCGGGTTCCGGGCGTTCGGCGCCAACATACCTTGCGTTACGGGGCTGCCCTCACGCACGAGACCTGTCCCCCCGGCTCCGATCGCCGCTCCGACCGCGGATTCCGGGAGTCTTGTTCGAATGACCCGGAATCCACGGCCGTCGGGGGCCATCAGGCCGCGGTGCCCTCGTAGCGGTCGGCGAAGGCGGCATACGACGCGGCGATCGGGTCGGCCGGCGCGCCGCCGGCCGCGTCCGCCCCGAAGCTGCGCGCGTCCGGCGTCTTGACGCCGTTGCCGGTCAGGAGGGCAACGACCTCGTCGCCGTCGCGGATCACGCCCCGTCGGCGGGCCGCCTCGACGGCCGCGACCGTCACGCCGCCGGCCGTCTCGACGAAGATCCCTTCGGTCGCCGCCGTGCGCCGGATCGCCGCGGCGGTCGCCTCGTCCGGGACCGCCTCGATCGAACCCGCGGTCCGCCGGGCCA
>DASTVH010000142.1:0-7338 GCA_035759195.1 Candidatus Limnocylindrales bacterium | reverse complement strand
CCCACCGCCATCCGCCCGCCGAGGATGAACGCGACGAGCGCCGCGAACGCCCCGACCGCGAACGCCGCCGCGAGCCCGACCCAGCCCTCGTAGCCCTCGCGGTGACCGAAGGCGATGAGCGCGCCCCCGATCCCCGTCCCGAGCGACGTCCCGAGCACGTCGCTCAGCTGGAGACCGGCGGTCGCGGCGCCCTGGCTCTCGGGCGGCGCGTCCCGCAGCACCGTCAGCGACAGCGGCGAGTACGCGAGACCCATCCCGAACCCGGCCACCGCCCAGAACGCGACGCCGACCGGCACCGGCACCTCGGGAATGAGGACGAGCGCAAAACCCACGACGCCGACCGCCACGACGCCGGCCCCGGCCCGCACGAACGCCCGCGTCCCGTACCGCCCGACCCAGCGGGCCTGGATCCAGGACCCGGCCGTCCACGTCAGCGTCGCGGCGGTCAGGGCCAGGCCGGCTGCGGCCGCGCTCAGGTGCCGCCAATCGACGAGGGCGAGGGCGACGTAGACGTCGGCCGTGAAGAACGCGAACGTGAGCAGGCCGCGGAGCAGGACCGTCACCGGCAGGCCGCGGGCGGCCCGGAGCGTGCCTGGCGGCGTCAGCCGGCGGAAGGCCGGGATGCCGATGGCCAGGCCGGTGCCGACGAGCGGCAACCCCGGGAACGCCCGGGCGTCGGTGAGTCCGGCGACGGTGAGGCCGGCCCCCGCCGCGAGCAGCAGAGCGAACGGAAGGCGCGTGCCCGCCCGGGCGGCCGCCTCGTGCTCGGCCTCGAGCTGACCGGCCGGCGAGCGGATCGCGGCCAGGGCCGGCAGGGTCATCGCCACCGCGATCGCGGCCAGCGGCAGCAGGCCCAGGAACACGATCCGCCAGTGGAGTGTCTCGGCGACGACGCCGGCGAGCGCCGGGCCGACGACCCCGGGCACCACCCAGGCGGTCGACAGCGTCGCGAACATCACGGGCCGGAGCCGCTCGTGGAGGGCCCGCCCGATCGCGACGTAGGCGACCGCCGGGATCGCTCCGGCGCCGATTCCCTGGAGCACCCGCCCGGCGACGAGGAGTTCCATCGACGGGGCGAGGCCGCCGACGAGCAGGCCGGTGGCGAACAGGACGATGCCGAGGAGGTAGGCGCGGGCGAGGCTCGAGCGATCCACGAGGAGCCCGGCGAGGACGATCCCCACGAGACTGCCGAGCAGGAAGCCCGAGAACACCCAGCCGTACAGGTCGCGACTGCCGGCCGCGAGGTCGTCGGCGACGATCGGCATGATCGTCGCGACCGCGAGCGACTCCGAGGCGACGATCGTGACGGTGAGGATGAGCCCGATCGTCAACGCCCGGCGATCGGGCGACCAGAGGCCGCCGCGGTCGGCCTGGGGGTCAGTGGGCATGGCCGAAGCATGCCCGGTCGCGCGGAATCCTGCGGCCCGCCGAGGGGCCGTCCTCGATGTCGCCGCCGGCCGCCGACCGGCCCGGCTCAGATGAGCGCGAGCCGGTCGAGCGGGAACGGCGGCTGGGCCAGCGGCTTGACCGCGATCCTCACGAGCAGGAGCGGGTTGTCGTCGCCGGCGATCCGGTTGCTCGACAGCGTGCCGCAGCCGTTGCAGCGATGGATGAGGACCCACTCGCCGTCCTTGCGGACGGTGATCGCGATGGGCTCCATCGAGGCGAGGCAGTCGGAGGCGCGGTCGCCCGGGTCGACGTCGAGGTGACGCGACCAGAGACAGTTCGGACAATGGTTCCGATGGGCCGTGCCCGGCGCGTCACTCGGGACGTCGAGCCGGCAGTGGACGCAGCGGAACGAGGCTGGACGTTTCAAGGGAGAAGGTCTCCGGTTGATGGTGGATGCCTTCGATCGACGCGCCACGCCTCGGTCCCGGAACGCACGAAGACCGTCCTCGTGAGGACGGTCTCCCGAACGGCCGACGGGTTTGGTCGGCTACGCGGGGCGATTCCTCCCGGGGCGTGACGCGGAAACCGCGGCCACTTGGGCTGCCATGACGGTCTCCTTTCCGCGTCCGCCGGCGCGCCTCGCGCCTCTCGTCTCGGACCGCGACGCAGCATACTCCTGTCGTGTCCGGAGCACCAGCCCGTGTCGTCTCGATCCACACCGCCCCGACGGAAGGGGCGCCGATGGTTGCCCGCGAGCGCGTCACCGCGCGGGCCGGGGTCGGCCTGGACGGCGACCGCTACGCGGCAGGGAGCGGCCACTGGTCGCCCGACCCGCGGACCGACCGCGAGCTGACGCTCATCGAGGCCGAGGTGCTCGAGGACCTCGCGACGAGCGACGGGATCCGGCTCGCCCCGGGCGAGACCCGGCGCAACGTCACGACGCGCGGGATCCGGCTCAACGGCCTCGTCGGCCGGCGCTTCCGGGTCGGCGGCGTCGATTGCGAGGGGACCCGACTCTGCGAGCCGTGCCAGTACCTGACCGATCAGCTCGGCAAGCCGATCCTGCGGCCGCTCGTCCACCGGGCCGGGCTCCGAGCCCGGATCCTGACTGACGGCGAGATCGCGATCGGCGACGAGATTTTGGCGCTCGACGGGGACGAACCGGCGGGTTAGCCGGGCAGCCGCCGCAGACGCCGCCCGATCGACTGCCCGGCGAAGCCGCCGAAGACAAGGCCGAGGAACCCGAAGAAGAGGAGCGGCACGCCGACGGCCGGCGAAGCGAAGAGGCTCAGCGCCGCCGCTCCGCCGGCGACGGCCCCGAGGATCGCGCCGACCGCCGCCGCCAGGCCCTCGACGTCGTCGCGTCGCGGCAGCCGCGGGCGCGGCAGCGGCAGGCCGGTCTCGCCCGGGCGCCGTCGCAGGCTGGCGATCGACCCCACCAGCGCGACCGCGACGACGCCGAGGCCCGCGATCCAGTAGCCGATGACGATCGAGCCCGAGCCGTCGTCGTCCTCCCAGCTGCGAATCCGCAGCTCGGCCGACTGGCGGCCGAGCAGCCAGAGCGCCACGCAGGCGAGCCCGATGAGCATCGGCGCCCACCGTGGTGCGCCGTCGACCGCCTCCAGGAGGTCGTCCTTCCAGGCCATGACGACCAGCACCCCGCCGAGCGTTGCCATGATCAATCCGTCGGCTGCCCCGTCGAACCCGCCGAAGCGGACCGCGAGCAATCCGACCATGCCCTCGGCCCACGGCATGACCGCCCCCACGATCATCACGGCCGCCCCGACGAGCAGGCCGAGCCGCAGCGGGTCCCGGACGAGGCGCCGGCCGGTGCGCCGCTCGGTGAGGCTCGGGTCCCAGCGGAATGGGTTCGTCACGTCCCGGCCAGCCGCCCGACGACCGGTCCCAGCTCCTCGAGCGAGCCGACCATGAACGAGCTGATCCCGAGCCGCTCGCGCAGCTCCGAGAACTTCTCGACGAATCGCTCGACCGAGCCGATGAAGATGTGCGGCGAGTCGATGACCTCCTGCTCGGTCAGCTCCTGGCCGGTCCGCTCGCGCATCCGCCCGATCACCCTGCGGGCCTCGCCGCGGAGGTCGTCGGTGACCGTGACCGGCCACTGCGAGGGGTAGACGTTGAGGACGAGATCGTCGAACCGCTCGCCGGCCGCGTCGCGGACCCAGCCGATCTTCTCCTCGGTCGCCGCCCAGGTCACGCTCCGCGGGTCGGCCCGCTGGCCCGCGAGCGTCCGCGGCGCCAGCCCGACGATGTCGGCCTCGCGGCCGGCGAGCGTCAGCGTCCGCTTCCCTCCCCCGCCGACGAAGATCGGCGGATGCGGCCGCTGGATCGGCTTCGGGAAGGCGTCGTAGTCCGTGATCCGGTAATGCTCGCCGGCGAAGCTGAACGGCCCGTTGCGGAAGCAGCCCTTGAGGACGGCGATCGCCTCCGTCAGCCGGTCGACGCGCGTGCCGACCGCGTCGAAGGGCAGGCCGATCGCGGCGTACTCGGGCCCGTTCCAGCCGGCCCCGATCGCGACATCGAGCCGGCCGTCCGACAGGACGTCGAGCGTCGCCAGCTCCTTGGCGAGGACCGCCGGGTGGCGCAGGTCGTTGTTCAGGACGAACGGCGAGATCCGGAGGTGCTCCGTGAGGGCGGCGATCGTCGCCAGCCAGGCGATCGGGGCGGGGATCTCGACGAGGTGGTCGGGGATGACGAGGGTCGTGACGCCGATCGCCTCGGCCCGCCGGGCCCGCTCGCTCAGCGTGGCGACGTCCGGGGCGTCGCCGGCCTCGGCCAGGAACGTGAAGGGCTTCATCGCGCCGATGATGGGCCAACCGCAATCCGGGCGTCACGCGCCGGTCGCACTCGGGGGTGGCGGGATCGCGGCGGATGGCGCATCATCGGCTCCCGGACGGTGAAGCGACGACGCTCGGTCCACGATCTGGCCGCCGGCGACCGAGCAGAGCTACTGGCGAACCCGACCCGTCATCGCGTGAGGTGTCGCGGTGGCCAGGCGTTCGAGCAGCACCCGGTCGGTCCTCCGCCTCCACCTGGCGTCGCTCGTCGCGGCCCAGCTCTTCGACTACGGGACCTTCACCCTCATGGTCGGCCGGTACGGCATCGTCGCGGAGCTCAACCCGGTCGTCGCCCACGGGTTCGTCGCATTCGGCCTCCCGTTCCTCGCCGTCGCCAAGGCCGTCCTCGTCGTGCTCGTCGGATCGATCGTTGTCGTGATCGGACGGCGCGCCAGCGATCCGCGCTCCCTGCCGGCGCTCGCGACCGCGGTCACCGTCCTCGCGGTGCTGGCCGGCCTCGCCGGCGGGATCTCGAACACGGCCGCCGGCTGAAGGCGTCGCGGCGCCGCTGATCGCTCAGAGGCGGCCGGCGCAGGTCACGCCCGGATCGTCGCTGTTGGTGCCGTCAGGGCAGATCGTGTTGCTCCACGTGACTGAGTCGAGACCAACGACGCGACCGAGGTCTGCCCCTACGAAGAACGAACCCGGCGGGTCAACTCCCCGATGCACCACGAAACCCGGGCCCGTGCCCGGACCCGGTTCCCGTGGTGCGCGTAGGGCAGCTAGCTGAGCAGCGCCAGGATCTGGTTCAGGAGCTGGGCGATCGAATTCAATGCGCCCTGCCCGTCCAGCAGCCCGGCGACCGCGCAGAGAAGATTCCCGAGAAGGTTCCCGGGCCCCGACTCCGCGGTGATGTCGAGCACGATCCGGTCGAGGTGGACCTGCAGACCCAGGAGGTCGAGGTCGAGCGGTCCGAGCTCGAGATGCAGGATGTCGCAGGTGGCGTTCATCGCCGTGACCGGGAGGCGAACCTGCTGGCTGAACTCCTGGGCGACGCCGAGCGAATTCGTCAGCGTGCCCGACAGCGTACCGACCGCGAGCAGCTGCCCGCCCTGGCTGACGAAGCGCTGAAGCTCGAACGTAGCGTCCGTGAGCGTTCCACCGACGACGGTTCCTGACACCGGCAGCTCGAGGGCGCCCTGGGGCCTGGCCGCCGAGGCCGCCGGCGCGAGTGCGAACGCGGCGAGCACCAGCCCCGCGATCAGAAGAGTGAATCGACGCATGGCGCGTCCTCCATGTTCGAGGCAGCGCCGGGCGGCACCGACCGCCATCGGGGATGTGACTGGGAACCCCCGCAGTGAGCGGCACATGCGCCGCCGGTCCCGTTCGGGACCATCCGCTGCCTGATCGATCTCCACCTTGGGATGGTGGCCGTCGGCTCGGCGCCACCCGTGGACGGAGGCGGCGTTGCAGGAGTGTTGCGGCCGGCGTCGTCAGCGGCGGCCCCGCGCGGCGTTCTCGCTGACGCGAATCTCGACGATCCGCCGGACGAGATCGAGCGGGATCGGACGGTCGGCCGGGAAGCGGATCGTGCCCTTGCCGGCGAGGTACGGCCGCAGCTCGTCGCCGAGGCCCTCAATCACTGCGTCGCTCGCCGGGAACAGGCTGTAGTGGTTCTTGTACGCGTCGTACGAGACGAGGAACTGGTCGCCGTGGCTGCGCAGGGCGGGCATCTTGTAGGCGAGCGACTCCGTCGCCCCGGGGGCGGCCGCGGTCACGGCCTGGCGCAACTGCTCCATCGCGGATCGGCGCTCGGGGGGAAGCGTCGCGAGGTATTCGTCGACGGTCGTGGGTTCGCCCATGGGCGGTCTCCGTGCGGCCGGGCGATGATCTCACGAGGCGTCCAACGCGAGCGCGACGACCGCGTGCCATCCTTGGGCGATGGATCGCAACGATCCGGCCTACCGCGGCCAGAGCGACTACACCCGGCCGCTGCTCAAGCTGTACGACCCGATCGTCATCGGTATCTTCGCCGGCGCGCTCTGGCGGTGCCCGACGGGCGACCTCGTCGATCGGTATCGCCGGCACATCCGCGCGCGCCATCTCGACGTCGGGCCCGGCACCGGCTATTTCATCGAGCGGTCGGGCCTGCCAGCGGGAAGCCCGGTGACGATCGTCGACCCGAACCCGAACGTGCTCGACCACGTCTCGCGACGCCTGCCGCACCTGGACGTCACCGCCGTGGAGGCGGATGCGCTCAAGCCGCTGCCCGTCGACGGACCGTTCGACTCGGCCGCGCTCCACCTCGTGATCCACTGCCTGCCCGGACCGCTGTCGCGCAAGGCCCAGGCGGTCGCGAACGTCGCCGCCGTCCTGGCGCCGAACGGCGTGCTCTTCGGCGCATCGGTCCTCGGGCGGGAGGGAACGCATACCTGGATGGCCCGGCGCGTGCTCACCGCGTTCAACGCCCGTGGCGCCTTCGACAACCTCGATGACACCGTCGAGGGCCTGCGGGAGATCCTCGGAGCGTCGTTCGACCAGGTGGAGATCGAGTCGATCGGCTCGGTCGCGGTCTTCACCGCGGCGCAGCCACGCCCGGCCTGACCGTCCCGCCGACCAGCTGTCAGGCGTCGAAGTCCCAGCGGGTGGCGCCGAAGGGCTCGGCTGTGGCCACGCCGAACGCGGTCCGCGGCGTGAATTCGTAGAGGTCCCACGGCGAAGGCCCGGCGCTCGGGGCGTTGTAGGGCGCCGTGATCGCGCCGTCCTCGACCCGCGCCGGCCAGCCCTGCGCGTCGTAGAGCCCGGCGAGGCGCTGGAGCGTCGAGCCGTCGGTCACCTTCGTCGCCGCGCCTTCCACGACGAGATCCAGCTCGGGGAGCTTGATCGAGATCACGCAGTCGGCCCGTTCGGCGAGGTTCCGGCTCTTCCGGGTCCCGGCTCCGCTCACGAAGTAGAACCTGGCCTCGACCCACAGTGCCCCCACGCCCGCGACATGCGGCCGTCCGTCCGGGCGGACCGTTGCCAGGAAGTGGGTGACGTTCTCGCCGACGACGGCCTGGAGCTGCTGCTCCGCGCGCGACCAGGGAAGCGGCGCATGGCCGTACGTATCGAGGTTCGTCGTCTCCATGTCCTGCTCCTTGCGCTCGGTGGCTGC
>DASTVH010000141.1:0-13868 GCA_035759195.1 Candidatus Limnocylindrales bacterium | reverse complement strand
TCAGAACCACCGGACGCCGGCGCCGAGGCTCATCGCCATCGTCGTCAGCACTGCCACCGCCGTCGCGAAGCGCGCCAGGTTCGCCTTCACAGTCGTTCCCTCGTGCGTTCTGCATCGTCGGCCCGGCGGCCGGGCGGTCTCTGCTCGAAAGCTGAGATCCCTGGCTTTGCGTCCCCGCCTCGCGGCGGGTTTGCCCTGGACGGACCCCGGATGGGAGACGATCGTCGTCTCGTGAGCCAAGGTGCCAGTACCAGCGCGGGGTCCGCCATGACCCGCCAGTACTAGTCCCCGCCCGGGACTGGTCCGAGTTTCCCCGATGCACCGGGCCGCGCCCGCCACATCGGCACGACGATCGCCACGACGACGCCGATCGCGATGAGCAGGTCGCCGATGCTGAAGATGTTCGTGAACGGGAGCCAGGCCGGCAGCGCGAGGACGTCGGTGAGCGGCTCGAGGACGGGATTCGCGATGACCTTGCTGTTCGAGTACGTCGTGATCGCGCCCTGGCCCACCTCGGCCCGGGCCGCCGCACCGGCCGGCATGTAGCCGCCGTTCGCGATGATCGCCGTGAGGTTCGAGGCGGCTCCGGCCGCGACGATGGCGAGGCCCGGCAGGCGAACGTTGCGCAGGACGGCAACGAGGACGAGCGCGGTCGAGCCGACGTAGACGATCGGCCCGAGAACGTCGCCGACCCGATCGCTCACCGGGCCCGCGAACAGGACGACCTGGATGGCGAAGCCGAGGATCGCCAGCCACGCCCATCGGAAGCGGATCGCGGCCAGGCCGGCCGGCCGGCCGCCGAGGAGAAGCCCGAGGAGGAGCCCGAGGAGGACCGCGTAGAGCAGGAACATCAGGCGCCGGCCTCGCCGGCCCGGAGGCCGGCCGGTCGGGCTCGGCCGACGACCTCCCGCCCGGCCCGGGCGATCTCGACGATCCGCTCGGCCGGCTCGGGCCGCCCGAACTGGTAGCCCTGGCCGAACTCGCAGCCCAGCTCCATGAGCCGTTCGGCCTGGGCGCGCTCCTCGATCCCCTCGGCCACGATCCGCAGGCCGAGCGTCCGGCCGAGGGCGAGGATCGCGTGGGCGAAGGCCCACTCCTCCGCGTCGCGGTCGGCCGGCACGACGAACTCCCGGGCGATCTTGAGGATGTCGACCGGGAACCGGCGCAGGTAGCCGAGCGAGGAGTAGCCCGTCCCGAAGTCATCGACGGCGATCCGGACGCCGCGCGCCCGGAGCGCGGTCAGCTTGACGATCGCGCCCTCCGTGTCGCCGAACATCGCGGTCTCGGTCAGCTCGAGGATCAGGCGGTCCGGCGGCAGACCGGTGAGGGCGAGCACCCGCTCGATCTCGTCGATGAAGTCGGGCTGCTGAAGCTGGAGCGAGGACAGGTTGACGCTGATCGAGAAGTCGGGGTCGAGGTCCGATGTGCGGATCCAGTCGGCCGCCTGGCGGCAGGCCTCGGCGAGGACCCAGCGGCCGAGGGCGAGGATCGTGCCGTTCTCCTCTGCGAGCGGGATGAACTCGTCGGGCGGCACGAGGCCGCGCGTCGGGTGGCGCCACCGGACGAGCGCCTCGACGGCGGTCGGCCGGCCCGTCGCGAGCTCGACGATCGGCTGGTAGTAGACGACGAGCTCGCCCCGGCCGATGCTCCGCGACAGCTGCGCCGAGAGCTCGTGGCGGGCGATGAGCGCGGCGTGCATCCGCGGGTCGAAGACCGCCACGCGGCCCTTGCCGCCCGCCTTGGCCGTGTACATCGCGACGTCGGCATTGCGAAGCAGGTCGTCGGCCCGCTCGCCGGCACGGTGGCCGACGGCGATCCCGAGACTGCCGCCGATCACCAGCTCCCGGCCGTGGAGGGGGAACGGGACCTGGAGCGTCTCGATGATCCGGGCGGCGACGGCCTTCGCCCGGCCGAGCCCGACGTCGTCGACGAGCAGGATGCCGAACTCGTCGCCGCCGAGCCGGGCGGCCACGTCATCGGCCCGGATGCAGCCGCGGATCCGCTCGCCGACGCCCGCAAGGAGGCGGTCTCCCGCTGCGTGGCCGAGCGTGTCGTTCACGAGCTTGAAGTCGTCGAGATCGAGGAAGAGGACCGCGGTGACGGCGCCCGTCGGCAGCCCGGCGAGGCGACGCTCGACCTGCTCGGCGAACATCACCCGGTTGGCGAGCCCGGTCAGCGGATCGTGGTAGGCCTGGTAGCGCAGCTCCTCCTTGAGCCGCGACAGCTCGGCGAGGGATTGTTCGAGCTGTCCGTTCTCGAGGGCCACCGCCGCCTGGTTGGAAAGGGTCTCGAGCAGGCGCAGGTCGTCCTCCTCGAAGCCGGTCCCGGCGGTCAGCCGGTTGACGACGCGCATGAGGCCGATCTGCCCGGAGTCGCCGACGAGCGGGCTCAGCATCGCCTGGCGCAGCGGCGGACCGCTCCACGACGATCCGTCCGCCGCGTCCTGGAATCGGGCACCGGGCTCGGCTTCGAGGCGAGCCCGCACCGCGGCGTACTGCGCGTCGGGCTCCGGCAGCATGACGGTCGCCGGGCCCTCGTGGAGCGACGTCGTCCGCAGTGCGTCGCCGCCGGCGACCCGCGGGTAGAGGATGATCTCGGCGAGCTCGGACCGGAACATGCCCCGGGCGTGGTCGAGGAGGGCGACGAGCGCCGAGTCGAGCTCCGGCGAGTGCTGGAGGATCCGGCTCGACTCGTAGAGCAGCTCGAGCCGCTCGTGCTTCTCGCGCTCCGAGACGTAGGCCCGGTAGGCGAGGTACAGCGCGCCGAGCGGGATCACGAGCAGCCAGGCCGCCGACGGCTCGATCCACATGACGGTCACCGCCAGCAGCGCAAGGCTCGTGTTCGCCAGGGCGACGAGGCTGCCGAACCGGATCATCTCGGGCAGCTTCTGGAACTGCGGCGCACCGCCCGAGAGCGAGATCGCCGTCGCGATCGTGAAGACCGAGAAGACGCTGCCGGCGACCATCGCCGCGAAAGCGGCCAGCCAGTCGACCGGGGTGGGCACCGCGTCGAAGCGGCCGATCGCGTGGAAGATGACGAGCTGGAGGACGGCGATCGCCCCGAAGTTGGCGAGGTTGAACGTCAGCTTGACGACCGACTGGCGAGCGGCGATCAGCGCAGCCCCGGAGCCCACGAGCGACGCCAGGAGGTAGTCGGTCGGCGACAGGAAGAAGAGGCCGAGGACCGCCGGCACCTCGCTGAGCGAGAACGAGTGGGTCTCGCGCCGGAAGTGGACGACGATGACCTTCGACTCCGCGGCGAGGAAGCCGAGCGCGAGGAGCGGCCAGGGCAGCCCGATCGGCCGGGCCGCGTCGGTGATCGGCGCGACGTAGGCGATCATCGCCCCG
Source organism: Candidatus Limnocylindrales bacterium (assembly GCA_035759195.1). Lineage (GTDB taxonomy): Bacteria > Chloroflexota > Limnocylindria > Limnocylindrales > CSP1-4 > CF-46. Next base: position 10,521 of record DASTVH010000141.1, on the reverse strand, counting down.
GTCGCCATGACGCCGAGCACGGCGATGAAGAGCCAGACGCGCCGGGCCTCGCGGCGCTCCAGCGCCCGCCGCGCGGCGGCGGCCCGGGCGGTCACGTGCGCAGCCAGCCAGCCCAGAGCAGAACGGATGGCGGACCGGGCCGCGGGCGCCGGGGGCGGCTCGGATGCGAGCTGGTGCAGTTCGGTCATGTCCGGTCGGGTGCTCACCAGTGCGTGATGCCAGTCTGCCCGCGACGAGGCGCCCCGAAGGGCGTCCAGAAGTACCAGACCGCACAGGACCATTGCCGACTCCCCATGACCCACCCGGCGGGGGCGGCCGCCGACCGCCGACCGGACCTCTGCTACGCTCAGTGGCCCGTCGCTCCGCGACCCGTCCACGCTGCAGCCGAGACCGATGACCGACCCGAACCGACTCCGCACGATCGTCGAGAAGATCTGGGACGACCACGTCGTCAGCCAGGAGCCGGGTGCGCCGGCCGTCCTCGCGGTCGATCTCCATCTCGTCCACGAGGTGACCTCGCCGCAGGCGTTCGCCGGGCTCCGGGCCCGGGGCCTCGGGGTCCGTCATCCCGAGCGGACCGTGGCGACCGCCGACCACTCGACGCCGACCCACCCGCGCAGCCTTCCGATCGCGGACCCGATGGCGGCCGCCCAGGTCGATCAGCTGACGCGCAACTGCGCCGAGTTCGGGATCCCCCTGCACGGGCTCGGCTCCCCCGGCCAGGGCATCGTCCACGTCATCGGACCGCAGCTCGGCCTGACGCAGCCGGGGATGACGATCGTCTGCGGCGACTCGCATACCGCGACGCACGGGGCGTTCGGGGCGCTGGCGTTCGGCATCGGGACGAGCGAGGTCGAGATGGTCCTCGCGACCCAGACCCTCCTCCAGCGGCAACCGAAGACGTACGAGGTCCGAGTCGACGGCCGGCTCGCGCCGGGCGTCAGTGCGAAGGACATCATCCTCGCCCTCATCGCCCGGATCGGCATCGGCGGCGGGACGGGCCACGTCTTCGAGTACACCGGCGAGGCGATCCGCGCGCTGACGATGGAGCAGCGGATGACCATCTGCAACATGAGCATCGAGGGCGGCGCGCGAGCGGGACTGATCGCGCCGGACGAGACGACGTTCGCCTACGTCGAGGGCCGGCCCCACGCTCCGCAGGGCGCCGACTGGGAGGCGGCGGTCGCCCGCTGGCGGACGCTGCCGACCGACGACGGGGCGCGTTACGACCGCTCGATCACGATCGATGCGAGCAGCCTCGAGCCGATGGTCACGTACGGCACGAACCCGGGCATGGGCATCCCGATCAGCTCGCTCGTCCCGGCACCGGAGTCGCAGACCGACCCGGCCGCCCGGCGGGCGCTCGAGCGGGCGCTCGAGTACATGGACCTCCGGCCGGGCCAGCCGATCCTCGGCCAGAAGGTCGACGTCGTCTTCGTCGGCTCCTGCACGAACGGGCGGATCAGCGACCTGCGGCTCGCCGCCTCGGTGCTCAAGGACCGCAAGGTCGCCGACGGCGTCCGGGTGATGATCGTGCCCGGCTCGGACGAGGTGAAGCGCGAGGCGGAACGGGAGGGGCTCGGCGAGATCTTCCGGGCAGCCGGCGCGGAGTGGCGCGAGGCAGGCTGCTCGATGTGCATCGCGATGAACGGCGACCAGCTCCAGCCCGGCCAGTACGCGATCTCGACCTCGAACCGCAACTTCGAGGGGCGCCAGGGCAAGGGCGGCCGGACGTTCCTCGCTTCGCCGCTGACGGCGGCCGCCTCGGCGATCGCCGGGGTCGTCGCCGACCCGCGGCGGCTGCCGGGCATCGAGCTGCTCGCGCCGGTCGGCGGCCGCTGAGATGGCCGAACCGTACGCGACCTTCACGAGCCGGGTCATCCCGTTGCCGGCGGAGAACGTCGACACCGATCAGATCGTCCCGGCCCGCTACCTCAAGGTCACCGACAAGGCCGGCCTTGCCGAGGCGTTGTTCCGCGACTGGCGATTCGAGGAGGGCGGCTCGCTCAAGTCGCCCCGCTTCGTCCTCGACCGGCCGGAGATGGCGGGCCGCCAGATCCTCCTCGTCGGCGACAACTTCGGGGCGGGCTCGTCGCGCGAACATGCACCGTGGGCCCTCACGGCCTGGGGAATCCGGGCGATTCTCTCGACCTCGTTCGCCGACATCTTCCGCAACAACGCGCTGAAGAACGGGCTCCTGCCGATCGTCGTCGAGGCCGAGAAGCATCGCCAGCTGTTCGAGATGCTCGGCGCCGACCCCAGCGCCGAGTTGACCGTCGATCTCGACGCCCAGCTCGTCCACCTGCCCGGCGACGAGGACCTCGCCTTCGACGTCGACCCCTTCGCCCGGACGATGCTCCTCGCCGGCACCGACGAGCTCGGCTACCTGCTCGGGAAGTCGGCCGAGATCGAGGCCTGGGAGGCGGCCCACCCGGCGCGCGTCAACACGCTCGTGGCGAATCGCTGACCGGAACCAGGTCCGCCGGCCCGTCGTCTCGGGGCCATGAACAGCCGTCTTGCCCACCCGCGACCCATGCCCCTCCTGGTGCTCGGCCTCGTTGCCGCGCTCCTGTTGAGCGCCTGTTCGGCCGCCACGGCCCCGTCGGCCAGCCCCTCGGACGCGGTCGCACCAACGCCGGGCCCGAGCCAGGGCGGTGGAGGCGGCAGTGACGGCGACACGGGTTCGAGCGTCCCGCCGGTCGATCCCGGCGCCGGTGACCCGGCACCCGGCGAGCCCACCCTCGTCGTCGCCCGGCCCGGCCAGCTCGACCCGCACCCGGTCGCGGTGACGCTCCTCGAGCCGTCGGTCGAAGGCCGGCGGGTCCTGGTGAAGGCGAGCTGGTACAGCGGGGTCGAGCCCTGCTACGTCCTCGACTCGGTCAAGGTCGACCAGGGCGGCAACGAGTTCGTGCTCACGGTCATCGAGGGCACCGGCGACCCGAACGCGATGTGCATCGAGATCGCGATGTACAAGGCGACGATCGTCGACCTCGGCGAGCTGGAGCCGGGCGAATACACGATTCGCGCGTCCGAGGGCGAGGCCCCGCCGATCACCGTCACGGTGAGCTGAGAGGCCGCCGACCGGCCACGGCCCCGGCGAGTGGCGCCGACCGGGGGCGTCTGCCTCCGGCCGGCGCATCGGTTCAGGGGTTGATCTCGACCGAATCGATGATCCTCTCGAGCGCGGCGCGTCCCTCCTGGGTAGCGACATCCCACACGTACGCCAGCATCACGAGCCGCGTGCCGTCGACGTCGAGGATCCAGTACCGGGCGTCGGTGCTCGGGAAGAGGATCAGGCCATTCGGAGTCGGCCACGGACCGAACTGGTCGCAGCCGGTTGCGGGTGTGGTGTACTCGATGTACTTGCCGGCGAAGCCGTCGACGACGACATCCGACGATGGATCCGCGTCGATGCCGGGCTGGCCTGCCAGGGCATTGGCGAGATCGTCGACACTCTCTCCCACGGGCGGATCGAGCGTGCCGACATCGAACCGGCAGGGATCGGCGAAGACGTTCGCGACCGTCCAGAAGCTCAGGCCACCGATCTCGTCGGCCAGCGGGCCCCGGAGTTCCGGCGCGGTCGGCTCGCGAATCCAGCCGGCTGGAACGGTGTAGCTGATCTCGATCGAGTCGATCGATGAAACGTATCTGCCGGGCTCGAGCGATCCCGACGCGTCTTCGAAGGGCCGCGGGGTCGGCGTAGGTTCCGGGTCCGTCGTGCCGCCGATGTTGTCGGGAGGGCCAAGGGCGTAGGCGCCGACAAGGACCAGGCCGATGGCAAGAGCAGCGACCGCCCCGTATCGAACCGGGGCAGGCAGGGTGATCATGGTCAGGTACCTCATGGGTCCAGGGAGCGGACGGATCTGCTTCGTGGTCACGATCTGCTCGCGCACGGAATCACGGACCGACTCCGGCAGGGGAGTGCTGCCCTCGTAGTCGTCCAGGTAACCCTCGAGAAGGCCGATGAAGGCGTCGTCGCGGGTCATGCCGTGCCTCGCTCTGTGGTCGTGCGCACATCGGCCTCGATGGCCGAGCGCAGTTGCTGAAGCGCGTAATGGAGCCTTGATCGGGCTGTGCCGGCAGGAGTGCCCATCCTCGCGGCGGCCTCCGTTGGCGTGAGGCCCAGGTAGTGGACGAGCACGACCACGGTCCGATGCTCGACCGTCAGTCGTCGGAAGGCCCGGTCGAGCTCGTCCTGTGTGGCCATGATCGACGTCGAATCGGAGACTCGAGGCTCGTCCCGCGGGAGCAGCGTCAGCATGCCGCGATGACGTCGTTCGCGGCGCGCTTCGGCATAGCAGGCATTCACCAGGAGTCGGTGGGTCCAGGCTTCGAAGTCATCGGGGTTTCGCAGCTGCGGCAGGTGGCGCCACGCGTTCAGCAAGGCCTGCTGCGTGGCGTCCTCGGCGAGGGATGTGTCGCGCAGGATCCGGCGCGCCACGGAGTGCAGGCCGTCGCCGATGCGTTCGATCAACGTGTCGAAGGCATCTTCGTCGCCCTGCATCGCCAGCTCGACGAGCCGACGCTCCATCCCATCACCTCTCCGTGCCGATCCTCGTGTGGGACCGATCACCGAGTATGAGTCGAGCCGATTCGAACCCGTTCAATCAGCGGGTCGGGGCCGAGGCAAGTCAATTGCGCGAGCGGCTGGAGCCGGGCTCCCTCTGAGCCGGGCTCCCTCAACCAGCAATCCACCGCCACCGGCCCGTCGCAGCCGGCTCGTCCATACTTCGCGGCGTGAACCTGTTCGACCTCATCGTGGTCGTGCTCGTGGCCGTCGCGATGCTGGTGGGGTTCCGATCCGGGGCCCTTCCGCAGCTCGCCGGCCTGCTGGGGGCCGTCTCCGGCGGCGTGCTCGCGATCATCGCCCTCCCCTACCTCGAGGACCCGCTCGCCTCGATCGACCCGCCGCTCCGGGCCTTCGTCGTCCTCGCAGGGATCCTGTTCGTCGTGGGGCTCGGCGAGGCCGTCGGATCGGCCGTCGGACGAACGATTGCCTCGTTCCTCGGCGACGGGATCTTCGGGGCGCTCGACCGGGTGCTCGGAGCCGTCGTCGGTGCGGTCCAGGCGCTCCTCATCGTCTGGCTGGCGGGCGGGCTGCTCGCCGCCGGGCCGAGCGCGACGCTCGCCTCCCAGGCCCAGACCTCCACGCTCGTCCGAGCCCTGAACGGGCTGCTGCCCGCGCCGACCGAGCTCGCCGGGGCGCTGGCCCGCCTGCTCGACGACGCCCGCCTGCCCGACCTGTTCATCGGCCTCGAGCCGCTGCCGGCGCCGCCGGTCGAGCTGCCGGACGATCCGCTGGTCCAGGCACTCGCCGCGGACGCCATTCCGAGCATCGTCAAGGTGACGGCCTCGGCCTGCCTCGTGACCTCGACCGGCACCGGATTCGTCGTCGACGGCGGATACGTCGTCACGAACGCCCACGTCGTGGCCGGCGCGTCGGCCGTGCTCGTCGCCCACGGCGAGTCGCGCTACGACGGGTTCCCGGTCCTCGTCGACCCGCAGCTCGACGTCGCCCTCGTGTACGTGCCGCAACTCACCGCGCCGGCGCTGACGTTCGCCGCCACCGACCCGCCACGGGGAACTGCCGGCGCGACGTTCGGGTTCCCGCTCGGGGGCGGCCTCGACGTCCAGCCCGCGGCGGTCGCGGGCGCCTACGACGCGCGGGGCCGCGACATCTACGGCGAGCGGCGGGTGACCCGCTCGATCCTCGAGCTTCGGGCGGAGATCGACCAGGGCGACAGCGGCGGGCCGCTCATCGTCGCCGACGGGACCGTCGGCGGCGTCGTCTTCGCCGAGGCGCGCACCGACGAGGAGGTCGGCTACGCCCTGAGCCCGACCGAGGTCCACGACGCGATCGCGCCGGCGATCGGCCGGACCGCCGAGGTCCCGACGGGTCCCTGCATCCACTGACCTTCCTTCCCGAGTCGCGGTGATCCGCCGTGGTCCGGTCGCAGCGTTCCCCCGCGGCGCATGATCTCCGCGTGACGAGGACCGCCCTTCGGACCATCCTCCGCGACGCCGGCACCGCCCTTCGCGAGGTGCTGGCCAATCGCGGCCTCCGCCGGATCGAGCTTGCGTGGACGCTCGGGTTCGCGGCCGACGGCGCCCTGCTCGTCGCGCTGCTCCTCGTCGCCTTCGACGCCGGCGGCCCGTTCGCGGTGGGCCTGGTCGGCGTGATCCGTACGGCGCCGGCGATCCTCGCCGGGCCGCTCGTCGGGATCCCGGCCGCCCGGTTGCCGCCGGGCCCGCTGCTCTTCGCGGTTCATCTCGTCCGCGGGCTGGCCGGGCTCGGAGCGGCGGCCGTCCTCATGGGCGAAGGACCGCTCGCGGCGATTCTCGTCCTCGCCGGCGTCTCGGCCACCGCCGGCTCGCTCGTCCGACCGATCCAGATCGCGGCGATGCCGTCGTTCGCGACCCAGCCCGGCGAGCTGGTCGCCGCCAACATCGCGATGAGCACCGGGGAGGGAATCGGCGCGTTCGTTGGGCCGCTGCTCGGCGGAGCGGCAGTCGCCGCCGCTGGGCCGCCGGGCGCGGCCCTCGTCGGCTCCGTCCTGTTCGTTGCCGCGTTCGTGGCGCTGCTCGGCCTGCGGGCGACCGCCGACGAGCTCGCCGAGCGCGCTGCGGAGGAGGCACGGCCGCGGGCGGCCCTAGGCTCGAGCGCCTGGTCGGCATTCCTGGCGAGCCTCGGCGAGGCACCGGCCGCCCTTCGTCGGGCGCCGGCGGCGACGACGATCATCGCCGGCTTCGGCGGCCAGGTCTTCGTCCGCGGCCTGACCTCGGCGCTCATCGTTGTCGCGTCCATCGAGCTGCTCGGCCTCGGCGAGGCCGGGGTAGGACTGCTGGCCGCCGCCTACGGCCTTGGCGGGTTCGCCGGCGCGATCGGCGCCGTCGGGCTCGCCGGTCGACGAAGGCTCGGCCCGGTGTTCGCGGTTGCGCTGTCGCTCTGGGGCCTGCCGCTCGCGGTCGTCGGGGCGATCCCGATCCCGATCGTCGGCTTCGCCGCCCTGCTCGTGTCGGGCGTCGCCAACGGGATCCTCGACGTGGCCGGATTCACGCTCCTCCAGCGAGCGGTCCCGACCCGGGCTCGCGCGCCGGTCTTCGGCCTCTTCGAGGCCATCGTCGGGATCGGCGTCTCGGCCGGAAGCCTGGTCGTGCCGATCCTCATCGGCGGCCTCGGTGCTCGCGGTGCGCTGGCCGTGGCGGGCTCGATCCTGCCGATCCTCGCCGTTGCGACGTGGCCGCGGCTCCGCCGAGCCGACGACGAGGCAGTGCTTCCCGAATTCGAGCTGTCACTCCTACGTGGCGTTCCATTCTTCGCCCGGATGCCGATGAGCGCCCTCGAACGGGTGGCCGATGCGCTCGTCCCCGCGGCCTACGAGCCCGGTGACGTCCTGATGCGCGAGGGCGACCCTGGCGACGGCTACCTGATCATCGCGAGCGGCGCCGCGGACGTGAGCGTCGGCGACCGCCTGATCAACCGCTGCGGCCCCGGCGACGGCATCGGCGAGATCGCGCTCGTCCATGCGATCCCGCGGACCGCCACGGTCACCGCGATCGAGCCAACGACCGCATTCGGCCTCGCCGCAGCCGACTTCCACGCCGCGATCAGCGGGCCGACGAGCGCGGCGGCGGCAGCGGCCGTGGCGGCCGAGCGGCTGGCCCGATCGGCGGGCTGAGATCCTGCAGGACCCGGGCGGCGGCTCAGCAGTTCTCCGGGTCGAGGTTCCGGACGCGCTGGGCGAGGGCGTTGAGGACCGCCGCCTGGATCGTCGGGTGCCGGTCGAGCAGCGAGTGGAACTCGCGGTGGGCGAGCACGAGGAGCCGGGACGCCGTCTCGGTCGTGGCCGTGGCCGTGCGCGGGCCGCCGTCGACCAGCGCGATCTCGCCGAAGAAGTCGCCCGGACCGAGCGTCCGGATCCGGCTCCCCTCGCGATCGATTCGGACCGATCCGTCGACGATGACGAAGAACTCCTGACCCGATTCCCCCTCGCGCATCAACGCCTTACCGGCCGCCACGTCGACCTCGTCGGCCAGCCGGCCGACCTCCTCGAGCTCGCGCTTGCCGAGGCCGGCGAGCAGCGGCACGCGCCGGAGCAGTTCGATCTTGCCGTCGGTGCCTGTGGCCATCTCAACCTCGTCGATCGTCGTCGTCGCGCGACGGTCGCGCCAGAATAGCGCGCGGACCCGGCCGCGCAACAGGCGTGCCACCGCCGGTGGCGCGGACCTGCCGACCGGTGCCTACACTTGAGGCTCCGCCGTCACCAGCGCGAGGATCGCCGCCTGATGCCCGACACGACCCACCCCTACGACCGCCCGACCGACCCCGCCAAGCGCCATTCGGCTGCCCTCACCGACGGCCCCGACCGGGCCGCCGCCCGGGCGATGCTCAAGGCGATCGGCTTCACCGACGACGACCTGGCCCGGCCGCTCGTCGGCGTTGCGACGACGTGGATCGAGACGATGCCCTGCAACTACAACCAGCGCCGGCTGGCCGAACACGTCAAGGAAGGAATCCGGGCGGCCGGCGGGACGCCGATGGAGTTCAACACGATCTCGATCAGCGACGGCGTCTCGATGGGCACCGAGGGGATGAAGGCGTCGCTCGTCAGCCGCGAGGTCGTCGCCGACTCGATCGAGCTCGTCGTCCGGGGCCACCTGCTCGACGGCGTCGTCTGCCTCGTCGGCTGCGACAAGACGATCCCGGGCGCGGCGATGGCCCTGGGGCGGCTCGACGTTCCCGGTCTCGTCCTCTACAACGGGACGATCTACCCGGGCGTCTACAAGGGCAAGCGCAACGCCACGGTCGTGACCGCCTTCGAGGCGATCGGCGCCTACCGGGCCGGCAAGATCACGCTCGACGAGCTCTACGAGGTCGAGAACGTCGCCTGCCCTGGGCCCGGCGCCTGCGGCGGCCAGTTCACGGCCAACACGATGAGCACCGTCATGGAGTTTATCGGCCTCTCGCCGGCGGGGCTCAACGGCATCCCGGCCGAGGACCCGAAAAAGGACGAGGCGGCCCGGGCGAGCGGCGAGCTCGTCATGGACCTCGTCCGGCGCGACGTCCGCCCCTCGGCCTTCGTCACCCGCCGGGCGCTCCAGAACGGGATCGCCTCGGTGGCGGCGACCGGCGGCAGCACGAACGGCGTCCTCCACCTCCTCGCGATTGCCCACGAGTTCGGCATCCCGCTCGACATCGACGACTTCGGGACGGTCGCCGACAGGACCCCGATCGTCGCCGACATGACGCCCGGCGGCCGCTACACCGCGACCGACATCTACGAGGCCGGCGGGGTGGCTCTCGTGATGCGCGAGCTCCTGAAGCGCGACCTGCTCGACGGCGGCGAGCGGACCGTCGACGGCCGGACGATCGCGCAGATCGCCGAGGCGGTCGTCGAGACGCCCGGCCAGGACGTGGTGCTGCCGATCGATCGGCCGCTCAAGCCGACCGGCGGGCTCGCGATCCTGCGCGGCTCGCTCGCCCCCGACGGCTGCGTCGTGAAGCTGGCCGGCCACGAGCGCCGCCAGCACCGCGGGCCGGCCCGTGTCTTCGACTCGGAGGCGGCCTGCTTCGACGCCGTGTCGGCCCGGAGGATCGTGCCCGGCGACGTCGTCGTGATCCGCTACGAGGGACCGGTCGGCGGGCCCGGGATGCAGGAGATGCTGAGCGTCACCGGGGCGCTCGTCGGGGAAGGCCTCGGCGACTCGGTCGCGCTCATCACCGACGGCCGGTTCTCCGGCGGCACCCACGGCCTGATGATCGGCCACATCGCGCCGGAGGCCGCCCTCGGCGGCCCGATCGGCCTCGTCGAGGAGGGCGACCCGATCGTCATCGACGTCGACCGCAAGGCGCTCGATCTCGACGTGCCGGAAGACGTCCTCGCGGCCCGGCGCGAGCGCTGGACGCCGCCGTCGCCGCGATACGCCGGCGGCGTCATGGCGAAGTACGCGGCACTCGTGAGCACCGCGTCCCAGGGCGCCGTCACGACCGGCTCCCGGATGACCGCGACCCTCGGGCGGCGCTGAACCGCGAGCGATGAGCACGACTGCACCGCTCTCGATCGGGTTCAAGACCTCGCCCCAGAACGTCGACTGGCCGACGCTCGACGCGACATGGGCGCGGGCCGGCGAGCTCGGGGCCTTCGACGCCGGCTGGATGAACGACCACATCACAGATCCCGCGCTTGAGCGCGGCGGGTCGAGCTGGGAGTCGCTGACCGCGATGGCCGCGCTCGCCCACCACGTCCCTGGCCTCACGATCGGCCACGGGGTGCTGTCGAACACGTTCCGCCACCCGGTCGTCCTCGCGAAGCAGGCGACGCTCCTCGATCACGTGACCGGCGGCCGGTTCGTCCTCGGGCTCGGGGCGGGCTGGCACGAGGGCGAGCATCGTCCGTTCGGCATCCCCCTGCCCGACATGCCGGAACGATTCGACCGGTTCGAATCGGCCGTCCACGTCCTGCGGGCGCTGTTCTCGGACGAGGCGACGCGGGAGCCTGGCGTCAGCCGGCCCGACCCGTT
>DASTVH010000140.1:0-8890 GCA_035759195.1 Candidatus Limnocylindrales bacterium | reverse complement strand
ATCGCGACCGAGGGCGAAGTCTTCTTCGGGCTCTCGGAGAGCCAGGGCGGCGACCCCGGCTTCCTCGTCCTCTCGCTCATTGTCATGCTGACCTCGATCGTCATGGCCGCGCTGGCCCTGCCGCTCGGGCGTCTGCTCACCTCGATGCCGCCGCTTCGAGCCTACGCGATCGATATCGGAGGGTCGATGACCGGCATCGCCGGGTTCTCGATCCTCTCGGCGCTGGGCACGCCACCGGCGTTGTGGTTCGCCGTCGCCGCGGGGATCCTCGGCCTGCTCACGCTCGGCGCCGGGGTCAGCCGCTGGTCGATCGCGTCGGGCGTCATGCTCGCCGGGGTCGTCGGGCTCTCGATCGCCCAGCAGCCGCCCGCCACGACCTGGTCGCCGTATTACCGCATCTCCGAGCACCAGACCGGGCCGGTCACGTCGCTGAACGTCAACGGCATCCCCCACCAGGCCCTCTGGCCGATCGAGGCGCCGTACAAGGAGGACTTCTACGAGCAGGTCTACCGCTGGTTCCCGGATCGGACGTTCGAGCGGGTCCTGATCGTCGGGGCGGGCAGCGGCACCGACGTCGCCGTCGCCCTCGACCAGGGCGCAACCCACGTCGACGCGGTCGAGATCGATCCGTACCTCCAGGAGATCGGCCGCCGCCAGCATCCGAACCGGCCGTACGACGATCCGCGGGTAACCCGAACGGTCGACGACGGCCGGGCATTCCTGCGCCGAAGCACGGACGAGTACGACCTCGTCGTGTTCGCGCTGCCGGATTCGCTCACGCTCGTGAGCACCTCGGCGAACCTGCGGCTCGAGTCATTCCTGTTTACGGCAGAAGCGTTCGCCTCGGTGCGCGACCACCTGTCCGACGACGGTGCGTTCGTCCTCTACAACTACTACCGCGAGCCGTGGCTCGTGGCCAAGATCGACCGGATGTTGCGCGAGGCGTTCGGCGGAGACGTCGTGCTCCGCATCTATCCGACCGCCGACGCCAGTGCGGCCACGCTGGCCGCCGGTCCCGCGATCGATGCGCTGGCGGATGGTCCGCCACCGGGCGACACAGCGGACGCCCTGCCGGCCGCCGCCGCGCCGCGCGTCGCCACCGACGACTGGCCGTTCCTCTATCTCCGCGATCCGGGCCTGCCGAGCCACTACGTCGTCGCGCTCGCACTCATCCTCGGCTGGGGCGTCCTGATGATCGGCCGGGCGGCCCAGCGGAGCGGGACACCGATCCGGCGGTTCAGCCCCCACTTCTTCGTCCTCGGCGTCGCCTTCCTCCTGCTCGAGACGCGGAGCATCGTGACGTTCAGCCTCCTGTTCGGTTCGACGTGGCTCGTCAACGCCCTCGTGTTCTTCGCGGTACTGGCGAGCGTGCTCCTGGCGATCCTCGTCGCGGCGCGCTTCCCGATGCGCCGGCCGCATCTCCTGTACGCGGCGCTGCTGGTCTCGATCGGCGTCGCCTACGTCCTGCCTCCGTCGTCGCTCCTGCTCGACCCTGTCTGGCTCCGCTACCTGCTCGCGGGCGTGCTCGCATTCGCCCCGGTGTTCTTCGCGAACCTCGTGTTCAGCTACTCGTTCCGGGACACGCGGACCGCGGACATGGCATTCGCCTCGAACCTGCTCGGGGCGATGGTCGGCGGGGCGATCGAATACGTCGCGCTCATCACCGGCTACCAGGCGCTCCTGGTCATCGTCGCGGTTCTCTACGTGTCCGCGTACATGCTCGCCAACCGCGTCCGGGTCCTCGCCGACATCGATCTCGAGCATCCCGCCGCGGAGCTCCCCGCGGCCGCCTGAGGATCGCGTTCCGCCGTTCGGTTGCCTCAGCAACCAAATCACGGACCCGATGCTATCCTCGCTGCGATGACCACCCCCACCCTCGAGGTGGAGCCCGCCTGTCCGGGCGCCGCTCCCGACGAGGACGCGACCCGATCCGCCGCCGCCCCTCCCCGACAGCCGCTCCGGGTCGAGCGGCGATCGATCCGCGAGATCCCCCGGGCCACCTGGGACGAACTCGCCTCGGCCTCCCGCTGGGCGACGCCGTTCTCCGGATGGGGCTTCCATCGCGCGTGGTGGGACGCCTACGGGGCGAGCGCCCACGAGGAGACCTTCGTCCTGACCGACCCGGCGACCGACCTGATCGCGGGCATCGCACCGCTGATGCACCGCCACGAGGTCGAGCCGACCGACGCCGAGACGCAGACGAAGATGCGCCACGGTCACGACGTCGCGCTCACCGCGGTGCCGCCGTCGGCGAAGGCGATGTTCTTCGGCGCCTCGTATCACGCCGACTACGCCACAATCCTCGCCGCCCCCGCCGCCTTGCCGGACGTCGCCGACGCACTCGTCGAGCACCTCGCCCGGCGACCCTCGGCCCACGACGAGCATCCGGCGCCGTGGGACGTCGTCGACCTCCGCCGACTGCGCTGTGGCGATCCCGCGGCGGACGCCCTGGCGGCCGCCTTCGGTCGACGCGAGATGAGCGAGGGCTGGACCCTCAACGTCGAGCGCGAGGACGTCTGCCCGGTCGTGACGCTCCCGTTCGGGGCGGACTTCGACGAGTACCTCGGCACGCTCGGCAAGAAGAGCCGCCACGAGATCCGGCGCAAGGTCCGGCGGGCGGAGGCAGCCGGCGACGTCGTCCTGACCGATTCGACCGAGCCGCTCCGCGACCTCGAGGTGTTCATCGATCTCCACCAGCGCCGCTGGGGCGCCGACGGCCTCTTTGCGCCGACCCCCGGCGGCGAGGCCTCGCGGCTGTTCTTCCGACGGCTCTTCGAGGAGAACGGGCCCGACGGACCGCTCGGGCTCGCCTTCCTGACGGTCGGCGGGAGCCGGATTGCGGCCGGCGTCCACTTCCGGACCGCCGACGGCTACCTCTACTACAACGCCGGCATCGATCCGGACGCCCGCGACCTTTCGCCGGGCGTGCTCATGGTCGCGGCCTACGTCCGGCGGGCGCTCAGCCAGGGCTGTCGCAGGCTCGACCTGCTGCGCGGCGACGAACCTTACAAGTACGAGTGGGGCGCAGTGGACGAGCCGATCCAGCGCCTGCTCGTCCGGCGAGACGGCGGCGGCGCCCGATGACGCGGCCGACTTCCTGGGATCCCTGCCTGACGCCCCTGGACCGGATCCCGCTGCCCGGCCGCGACCAGATCCGCGTCGTCGAGATCCTCGCGACCGGCACGAGCGGCGGGGCCCAGGAGCACGTCTACTCGCTGATGAGCCGGCTCGATCCGGCGCGCCACGAGGCGTCGGTCATCTCGCTGACCGGCGGCAGCGCGGTCCGCAAGCTCCAGCGGGCGGGGTTCAGCGTGTTGGTGATCGACGAGCCGGACGACGCGATCGCGGTCGGCCGCCTGACCGCTCACCTGGCCGACATCCGACCGGACGTCGTCCACACCCACATGTACCGGGCCGACGTCCTGGGGACGAAGGCCGCGATCGCCCTCGGCCAGGCCGGCCATCGGCGGCCCTACCTCGTCTCGACCGTCCACTCGTCGCGCGTTCGCTCGGTCGCCGACCGGCAGGTCCTCCGTGACCTCACCCCCGAGATGGACATGCTCATCGCGGTCTCGAAGTCGATCGAGCAGAAGATCGCCGACGAACGACCCGGCCTCGCCCCGGTCCGCCTGATCTACAACGGCGTCGACCTCGAGCGCTACGACCACCAGGAGCCGTGCTGCACGCTCCGCGACGAATACGGCATGGAGCCGGGCTCGCAGCTCGTCGGCGTCGTGGCCCGACTCGAACCGGAGAAGGGCCACCAGACGCTCCTCGACGCGTGGCCCCACGTCGTGCGCCGCGTGCCCGACGCCTATCTCCTCGTCGTCGGCGAGGGCAGCCAGCGCGAGATGCTCGAGCACCGGGCGCGGGTGAACCGGGTCGCTCATCGGGTCGTCTTCACCGGCCGTCGCGACGACATCCCGGCGGTCACCGCGGCCCTCGACGTCGCCGTCCTGCCGTCGCACCGCGAGGCCCAGGGGCTCAGCATCCTCGAGGCGATGGCCCTGTCGCGGCCCGTCGTCGCGTCGGACGTCGGGGGCATCCCGGAGATGATCGAGGACGGCGTGACGGGCCTCCTGGTCCAGCACGATCGCCCCGAGCTCCTGGCGGCGGCCGTCGTCCGCCTCCTGACCGACCACGCCCTGGCAGACACGATCGCCCGCAACGGCCACGACCTCGTCCACGACCGGTTCTGCATCCAGCTCATGGTCAAGGCGATCGAGGAGATCTACCAGGACGGGGCGCGCCAGGTCCGCCTCTCGAGGGTCGCCGCCGGTTAGGACCATCGGGGTGGTGCCGATCGGCACCACGCGGGGCTAGCATGCCGCCGTGACGTCGTCGGTCCTTCCTCGCCACTTGCCCGTCATTCGTCGAGCGTTGCGGGACGGCTTGTCGATCGCCGGGCTGCTGCTGCTCTTCCTCGTGATGCGGAGCGGCGAATACGGCTACGACTTCTTTGCCTACTGGTCAGTCGACCCCTCGAATCCGTACGCGGTCAAGGAGGGATTCGGCGCGTATCACTACGCACCGCCGCTCGTCTGGCTTGCCGGTCCGCTGAAGCTGCTGCCGTGGCCGCTCGCCTACTGGATCTGGTTCGGCCTCCTCCTGGCGGTGCTCGTGTGGCTCGCCAGGGACTGGGCGTTGGCCTGGCTCGCCTTCCCACCGGTGGCCTCGGAGCTCTACCACGGCAACATCCACCTGCTCATCGCTGCTGCGCTGGTCCTCTCGATCCGGTGGCCGGTCGCCTTTGCGTTCCTTGCGCTCTCGAAGGTGTCGGTTGGAGTCATGGCGATCTGGTACGTCGTTCGTCGCGAATGGCGAAGCCTGGCCGTCGCCCTGGGCGCGGCAGGCCTCGTCGTCGCGGTTGCTTATGTGTTCGCTCCCGGCTCGTGGCAGGCCTGGCTGGTCCATTTGTCGAGTGAATCCAACGTGGCTCCCAACCTCGTCCCGATCCCACTTGCCGTCCGTCTGCCCATCTCCGTCGCGCTCGTCGTGATCGCCGCCCGGACGGATCGCGCCTGGCTGCTCGCGCCGGCCGTCGCGGTTGCGCTGCCGCTCCTCTGGGTCCACGGCCTCGCGGTCCTGGTGGCAGTTCAACCGCTGCTGCGGCGACGGGCCGTCGCGTCGCTCCGCCCGGGTGCGAGGCGGCGACCGCTACTGGAACCAACATGAACGCCCACGCCCTGCGCGCGCGCCGCCTCGACATCAGCGACCAGCTCCGGCGCGTCACGGGCTGGCTGGACCATCCTGCGATCCTGCCCGGCCTGGTGCTGGCGGGCGCGATCTTCGCGGTCTCCCAGGCGATCGCAGCCCAGCCGACCCCACCGACGACCCTCTACGACGCCCACGCCTACTGGCTTGCCGCGAACGCCGAGCACCCGTACGCGACCACCATCGAAGCGGGATTCGATGACACGGTCAGCCCCTACAAGTACCGCTATCCGCCGCCATTGGCGCAGGTCCTCGCACCGGCCGGACTCCTCCCGTGGCCGGTTTTCGGCGGTCTGTGGGTTGCGTTCCTGTTCGCCGTCTTTCTCGTTCTCGCCGGGCGGTGGGCACCCCTGGTGCTTCTCTTCCCGCCGGTTCTCGGCGAGCTCTACTTCGGCAACATCAACCTGCTCCTCGCCCTCGCGATCGTGCTCGGGATGCGCTGGCCGGCCGCCTGGGCATTCGTCCTCCTGACGAAGGCCACTCCCGGCGTCGGCCTGCTGTGGTTCGCGTTCAGACAGGAGTGGCGATCCTTGGCCGTTGCGGTGACCGCCACGATCGGCGTCGCCGTCCTCTCGTTGGCCCTGGCACCTCGCCTCTGGGAGGAGTTCTGGCAGGCGCTCGTGGTCCAGGCGCCGGCCGCCGTAGACGTTCCGCCCCTGGCGATCCAGGTGTCCCTGCCGATCAGGCTGGCGATCTCGGTGGCCGTGGTTTTCTGGGCCGCTCGCACCGATCGGGCCTGGCTCGTACCGGTCGCCGCCCTCGTCGCGGCGCCGGCCATCTGGGGGATGGTCCCCGTGATCCTCGTCGGGGCCATTCCGCTCGCCGAAGGACGGGGAGTGACGAAGCCGCTTGTCGGCCTGCGGCTACGCAGGAGGTCTGGCATCCCCGCGGGGAGCGGCGGATGATCGGGCGCCTCTCGCCGGGTGCACGAGTGGGCCTGATCGCCCTCATCGGCGCCGTTGCGCTCGCGTATCTCTCGTTTGGCATCCTGACGGCGCGGGAGACCCTTGGCTGCGATTTCCTCGTTTATCGGGCCGCCGCGCAGGACCTGCTTGCCGGTCGCCCGATCTACGACGTCGGGATCACCGAGACGGGGAGCTGCAACCTCTACTACTACCCGCCACCGTTTGTGGCGGTCGTCGTTCCATTCGCGCTCCTGCCGCCCCTTCCGGGGATCCTGATGTGGATCGCCGCGCTGACCGCCTGCTACGCCGTCGGCTGCCTCGTGATGCCCGTTCGGCCCGAGGTTCGGCTCGCGATCTTCCTGCTCGGCGCGGTCAGCTGGCCGTTCATCTTCGGCGTGCGGATCGGCCAGGTCGTGCCGATCCTGTTTCTCCTCTTCGCGATCGGTTGGCGGCGGCTTGACCGTCCCGAGATCACGGGCGCAACGGTGGCGCTGGGGACGCTCGTGAAACTCCAGCCGGCCGTGCTCCTCGGATGGCTCGTCGCGCGCCGCGCGTGGCGCGGCGTCGCGGCGGCGTTCGCCGTGGGTGTCGCGGCGTCCCTTGCGGCGGCCGTTGTCGGTCTCAGCGGGTGGGCCGACATGGTCGGGGTCCTGCGCAATCTCGAGTCCGCGATCGACCACCCCGTGAACCTGTCTCTTGGAGCGATCGGCTACCAGCACGGGCTGGGTCTCGAGACGGCGGGCTTCCTCCAGGCCGTAAACGTCGTCGCGGCGCTCATGCTCGTCGTCGTGTGGGCGCTTCGCGGAACCGCCGAGGCGGGGTACCTCGTTGCCGTGGTGGCCTCGCAGGTCATCTCGCCGATCGTCTGGGCCCACTATTCGCTCATCCTGCTCCTGCCGGTTGCGTGGCTGATCGAGCGCCGCCAGTGGTGGGCGGCGATCGTACCGATCTCTCACGCATGGGTCCTCTTCCCGTTCGTGCCCAACGAGATCCACCCGATCGGCTTCTATCTCGTCCTGCTCGCCATCCCGATCGTCGACTGGTGGAAGGAGCGGCGAACGCCGGTCGCGCGCGCGAGTGTCGCCGGTGCGTGACCGCCTCTTGCGGGACGGCTACCTCGTCCTCGCGGTCGTCTTCGTCTGCCTCCGCCTCTTCGCCGTGGAGCCATGGGCCGACAGCGTCGACGCGTACGCGTACTGGACGACCCGCGACGGCGTCTTCTACGACTCGACGACGGGTCGAATAGGGGCGTATCTCTACTCGCCCGCCTTCGCCCAGGCCGTCGCGCCTCTCGTCTGGCTGCCGCTTGCGGCCTTCACCGCGCTCTGGACGGTCCTGAACTGCGCGGCGCTCTGGTGGCTGCTCGGCCGGTGGGCGCTGCCATCGCTGCTCTTCCTGCCGATCCCGTTCGAGATCATCTCGGGCAACGTCCACCTGCTCTACGCGGTCGCGATCGTGGCCGGCTTCCGGTACGCCCCGGCGTGGGCGCTGCTGCTGGTGACCAAGGTGACGCCGGGGATCGGGCTCGTCTGGTTCCTCGTCCGGCGGGAGTGGAGGGCGCTGGCAACCGTGGCCGCCCTGACCGGGGCGGTCGTCGCCGTCTCGGTCGTCCTCGACACGGCCGCGTGGCGCCAGTGGATCGCGCTGCTCCAGGGCGATCTGGCCGAGGTCGGGGGCAGCAGCCTGCAAACGCTCGGGTGGTACCTGCCCGTCCCGCTGCTGCCGCGGGTCCTCGGGGCGGCCGCGATCGCCGCCTTCGCCGGCCTCACGGACCGGCGCTGGCTGCTGCCGGTCGCGGTGGCGCTCGCCCTGCCGGTCGTCTGGTTCAATGGCCTGGCGATCCTCACCGCGTCCGTCCCCTTGTGGCGCGAACGGGCCGGTGCTTCCGCCGCGTCTCCGGTGGCGCCGGTGGGAGCGGCCGCGTGACCGCGGTCGACACACTTCCACGCCGCCCTGCCGGCGCCGTCCTGCGCGACGGCCGGCTGGCCCTCCTGGCCGGGCTCGTGCTCCTCGTCGTCCTCGCGATCGGTCTCGGACCGACGATCCTGCGGGAGGCGACCCGAGACTGGATCGCCTACGACCAGGCCGCCGATCGGCTCGCCGCCGGGGAGCCACTCTACGTCTTCGAGCTCGCGACGCCCGACGACGAGTATTACCTCTACCCACCGCCCGCGGCCGCGATCTGGGGCGCGTTTCCGAGCCCCGACGCGCTGCTCGTCCTCAAGGTCGTCGCCCTCGCGGCTGCCGGCACGCTCGCCCTCGTCGCCTGGCCGGCTGCCCGGCCCGGGGAGCGGGTTGCTCTCGCGGTCGCCCTCGCCGCTGCAGCGCTCGTGGCAGCTCCGAACGTCCACGACCTCGTCCTGGGCAACGTCATGGCCCTCTACGTCGGGGCCGTCGCGATCTCGCTGGCCCGTCCCGGCTGGCTCGGGGCGGTGCCGCTCGGTCTCGTCTGCGCGGCGGCGCTCAAGCCGGTAATCGGACCGTATCTGCTCTGGCTCCTCGTCCGGCGCCGGGCCGATGCAGGCCGGGTCGTCGCTGTGGGGCTCGCGGCCACGGCGGTCTTCGCCGTGCTCCTCGGGCCGGGCCGGTATGTGGAGTACCTCGTGGCGCTGCCGCGCATGAGCGTCCTTGTCGACCTGCCGAGCGGGAATGTGGGGCTGAGCCTGGTCTCGCGCGAGGTCGCGATCGTCGGCGTCGCCGCTGCGTACAGTGCGACGGGACTCGCCGCGCTTCGTCTCGGCGCCTGGCGCGCCGCGGCGGTTGCGATCGCG
>DASTVH010000139.1:0-20721 GCA_035759195.1 Candidatus Limnocylindrales bacterium | reverse complement strand
CCTTGAGTCTAGGAGTGACGCTCGGCAAGCCCACCTACCGGCGCCGGTGGGAGGAGAAGCTGAGCTGGTACGGCGGCCAGGGCATCACGTTGATGGGCGACGACGGAACCGGCGGCCAGTTGATCATCACGGCCGACGACGAGCGCCGGGGCCTCGACGCGCAGCGCATCGCCGCGATCATTCAGCGCCTCGGCGGATAGCCTGGCCACGCTTCCGTTTGAGGACCGAACGAATGGGCGACTGGCGCGTGAAGTACGACGGCGTTTGCTCCCGGTGTGGTCTGCGGCGTCATCACCAGCCGCGCTGGTAGCCGCTGCACCGAGCACGCCCGGCAATCCGATCGCAGCCGCCACAGCGCCCTGTACGGCACGCGCGCCTGGCAGCGACTCAGCGCCCGCGTCCTTCGCGCCTGGCGTGGTGAGCACGGCAACTGGTGCCCTGGCCACGAGCGTCCCGCCCATCGAGCGTCGGACCTCACCGTCGATCACGTCGTGCCGCTCGCCGCGGGCGGTGCGCCGTTCGACATCGCCAACACCGCCGTGCTGTGCCGCTCGTGCAACTCCACCAAGGGTGCGTCGACCGGGGGCGGGGTAGCCCATAGGGCGACGGCGATCACGTCAGACCGCGCCTCCCGACTGTGCGCGCACGGCCGGGTTTCGCGACTTATCCCGGTCCCCGATCGGGGATCCGTCCGGGGTTCGCCCGTGGGCGCCCACGTTGGCCCACGTGCCGCGATGAGCCCGACCGTGGCCAATGACGCGACCGAACGGAGAAGGACCCCGGGCTGGCGCCCGGCGTCCGAGGACCGATTGGTGCGGGTGGTTCTATCCGGCGTCGCCCTGCGAGCCCGCCTCCGGCGTGACGGCCTTGCGCTTGGTGCGCTTCTTGATCGGCTCCGCGACGGGCTCCGGCTCGGCCGCATGCCAACCCCTGCGAGGCGTGGGGCCGCAAGGCGCGCCTCGGCGATGAGACGTGGGAGGCGCCGGTGCTGGCGCAGGTCGCGGGCATCTCGCTCGACGCGGACACGATGGCGTCGGTCGTCGCCGCCCTCGGCTCGAGCCACCAGCCGGTCGCGATTGACCGGGCACGGATCGACCGCCAGATGCGCGAGCTCGCCCTCGAGCATGCCGCCGGAAGCCTCGGCGACGACGCCCACCTCGCCCGCCTGAAGCTGCTCCGTCAGCAACGTGACGCGGTCGTGGAACGGACGGCCGCCGGACTACCTGCCGGGCGAGCGCTCGAGTGGCTGCGTGCCCTCGGCGAGTCGCTCCAAGCCCCGGAGAAGTCGAAGGAGAAGGCAGACGTGATGCACGCCATCTACGACCGGATCACGGTCGCCGGGCCCGAGATCGTGGGTGTCCGGCTGACGCAGGCGGCCTACGCACACGGTTTGGCGCTGGCTCTGCCAGAAAAGGTTGAAATGGCGCGCCCGACAGGATTCGAACCTGCGACCTTCGGCTCCGGAGGCCGACGCTCTATCCACTGAGCTACAGGCGCGCGGCCTCGAATGATACCGCTGAGCGTGGCTAGACCTTCGGCTTCTGGTTTACGCTCCTTCTCGGCGCTGGCCCACGCTCGATCCCTTGGCCACTGCGCTCTTAGAGCGCAAAACTCTCTGCTGGCGGGGCGGCCAGTTCAAGGGTGAGCAAGGGTCGCGGACGTGCGGCAGTCCTTGCAGATGAACAAGGGGCCGAAGTCATCTCCGTCCTCTCGGTGTGGGTGTCTGCCCATCCGATATTGAGGATCAGGCGGCCGCATGACGAGCTGGCGGCACTGGTGTAGGGAGATCGGCGGACTGCCGTGACGCCGAGGACATTCGGCGTCAGGAGCGACTTGTTCGCGTTCACGACAGCATCCTTCGAACGACGAGCTCGACAGCCGCTGATGGCTGGTCGGTGCAGCCACGTCAGCTCGCCCGTAAGCCATCATCGAGAGGCGATACGTAGTCCACGGGCTGGCTGAGGCCGCATTTGCGACGGCGTCGAGGTCGTGGCGCCGGAAAGAAGCGCATCCCGAGGCACCTGAACGCCTCGGCGCCGGGACCGTCGATGGACCTCCCGGCGCCTGGAATAGGACGGTGCCGTCCGGCGCCCCTAGTGGCCTACGGCAGGTACGTGCCCCAGTCGACCTGACCCTCCTGCTCGGGCGTGTTCGTCACCTGGGACACATTTGAGCCGTCGGCGTCGGCGGTGTAGATATCGTCCTGGCCAAGTGCCCGGACCCAGGCCGAGAACGCGACCTTGGTGCCGTCGGGTGACCACACCGGCTCGTAGGCCCAGTACCGACCCCCCATGTTTAGCGGGATCTCTCGGAGACCTGTTCCGTCGGAGCGCACCTTGTAGAGGTGCCCGCGCGCATCGAACAGGATCCACCGACCGTCGGGTGACCAGCTCGCGGTGCAGCACCCAGCCATGCCCCACGGCGTAATACGACGCACGCCGTTCCCGTCGGCGTTGACGACGAAGACCGCCCGCTCGGCTTTCTTGCCGGGGTTGTACCGAATGAAGGCGATGCGCGAGCCGTCGGGCGAGAAGTCGCCCGGCTGATCAAAGCTGCCATACGGGTTCGTGGTGACCCGCCGGATGTCGCCTCCGTCCGATGCCCGGCGGGTGAAGACGCCGATCGGGGCCCGCCCGTCCAACCATGCGCCCGTGCAGAGGAGACGCGTACCGTCGGGGGACCACGCTTCGCAGCCCATCGTAAGAGCGGGATCGTCGATTGGCAGGACGACGAAGTTGGACCCGTCGGGATCGAACGTGGCCGAGCTGAACCGCCCGTCGTCCGTCATCGCGGGCGTGACGATCTTGTTGCCATCGGGCGACCAGCCGGGACAGCACTGGGAGTCAAAGAGCTTCTGTTCGTTCGTCCCGTCAGCGTTGATCGTAAACAGCGCCGAACCCCCGTCGCGGTCGAACGCGAGCTGCCCGTTGACGCCTGGCGTCCTGGCCAGAGCGTGCTCCGGAGCGGACGTCGTGCCGGTGGCGAGCAGCGCCGTAGCGAGGACCGCAGCCGCCGCCAACCTGGCTCGCCCCATTGATCGGGGCAACTGACGTGGTGATGCGGCATTCATGACTCGCCCTCCGAGCGTGGCCGACGTGATTCCGACGGCGTTTGCCCGTTAGACGACCCAGCGGCGTCTTTCCCTTCGACGGCCTCGCGAGGGTTGTCCTCTGGTTCACTCGCGACGACAGCCTGGTGGTGAGTCGCGGCGGTGATTCGGAGGATTTGCGCGCCGCGCTCGTCAAACCGTCAGGACACATCGCGAGACGGCGGTGGCGTACGGTAGGACGGGAGGCGCGGTGCCCCAGCGGGCAGGAGCCGAGGCGGCGAGACGGGCGACGTCATTTGCGGCGCGCTGTGCGGATGATCGCGCCTTCAGCGACTGGTACGACACCGCCCTTCCGCGTGTCTACGGCTTCATCCACGGGCGCACGGGCGGCGACTCCTCCCTTGCCGAGGACATCACGGCCCAGGCATTCCTGGAGGCGATCCGGGCCAGGCACACGTTCGACGGGCGCTCGGACCCCGTCACGTGGATCTGCTCGATCGCGCGGAACCGTCTGATCGACCATTACCGGGCCGAGGCCCGCGATCGCGGACGCCACCTCCGCCTGGTCGTCACCGACCTCACCGCGGATCAGCAGGCGTGGTGGGACGGAGTCGATGACCGCGACGCGGTCCTCACGGCGCTTGCCGCGCTGCCCCCCATCGAGCGGACGGCGCTCACCCTGCGCTACCTCGACGGCTACTCCGTTCGCGACACGGCGCGTCTCATCGGACGCACCGAAGCCGCCACCGAATCGCTCCTTGTGCGTGCGCGCGACCGCGTTCGCGCCGCCTTTCCCGGAGGTCTCGGATGACCGACGATCGACTGCGCCGCTGGCTCGAATTTGCCGAACAGCCGCTGGCCCCCGACGCCGCATTCGCGGCCGCGCTCCGCGAGGAGTTGCGTCAGGAACTCGGGTTCGTGCCAGCCAGCACCTTGCTGTCGATCACGCGGCGCATTGGCGGAGCGAGGGTCCGCGGCCGCCGTGGCCCGACCCAGCTGCTGCTCGCGGCCACCCTCCTCGTTGCCGGAGCGGTCGGGTTGACCGCCGTTGCCGGGAGCCTCCTCGAGCGCTCGATCGAGCCGCAGCCGGACCTCCTGGCCGAGATCCGCCAGACTGGCCGCATCCGGATCGCGATCAGGCCCGATCATCCTCAGTTCACCGCTCCCGGCCAGCCGGCGGCCGGCTTTGACGCCGACGTGGCGCGGGCCCTCGCTGACCACCTTGGCGTCCGGGGCGACATCGTCGTGGCGGATGCCTCCGCGATGCTGTCGGGCCACGACGACCTCTGGGACATCGCCCTGCCATCCGAGGCCGTCTGGGAGCTCGACCCGTCGCGGTTCCTGGTTACGATGCCCTACTATCGCTGGCCCCATCGACTCGCCGTGCCTGAGGCGTCGAGCGCGACCGGTCCAGCGGATCTCGCCAGCGAGCCGATCTGCGCCGTCGCCGGCGATGGGGGCGAAGCCTGGCTGCGGGGAGCGTATGGCGACGCGAGGACGGCGCCAGTCACGGTAGAGATCGTCACCCGGCCGAGCGACGAGGCGTGCCTGGCTGCGCTGGACGCGGGCGAGGTGGTCGCGGTCGTCACCGCCCGCCTATCCGACGCCGACCTCCAGGTTCGTCCCGGGATCAAGGTCGTTGGGGGGCCAGAACCCGAACCGCGTCCGGTGATCATCCGCAGAGCCCAGGGCGAGTCACCCGAACCGACCCCGTTGCTCGCCGCGATCGATTACGCGCTCGACGAGATGCGCCGCGACGGGACCCTGACCCGGCTGTCCCAGAACCGCTTCGGCGGCGCCGATCTGACGACACCCTGACCCGAGGAGGAGGTCAAACCATGCGTCCCCATCGCGCGACCGCCCTGGTGGCTACCAGCATCGTCCTCGTCCTGGGGTGTGCCTCGATATCACCTTCGCCGACCATCGATCCCCGGTCGCCGTCACCCGCGTCGACCTCTGCCGTCCCTCCGCTCGCCGATGTTCCGTTCTTCCGCGCCGATCCCGCAGCGAATGGCATCCATCCAGGGCCCGGTCCGACCGGCAAGCCGGAACTCGCATGGCGCGCCGACGTCGGCGACATGCACATGGTCCCCATCCTGGCGCAAGGGCTGCTGATCGTGGGCGCGAACGATGGCCGCCTGGTCGCGCTGGACGCGCACACTGGTGAAGCGCGCTGGACCTATCAGGCGAGCGATGCCATCAAGCCCTCACTCGCTGCCGTCGGCGGTGTCATCTACGCCTCGGACGGGTCGGCGCTACATGCGGTCGACGTCGCAAGCGGGTCAAGACGTTGGTCCACCCCCGTCGACGACACGGTCGGCCGGGTGAACGCGGTCGATGGCGTCGTCTACGTGGGCAGCACGGGAGCCGTGCTCGGCCTCGATGGCCGGACCGGCGAGATCGTCTGGCGCTGGGACGGGCCGCCCGACATCCCGATTGCCGCCGGGCCGGTCACCGACGGCGTGGGGTACTTCGCCGCACGGGACGGCCGAGTCTACGCGATCGACATCCAGAGCCGCCGGGAGCGGTGGCGGGTCCAGACGATCAGCCTCGATGTCCCGTCCGGCCAGGTCGTCGGCGAGACCTTCTACGTCAGTACCAACCAGGGCGAGGCTGCGGAGCCGGTCGGTGAGATCTACGCCATCGATCGCGCATCCGGTGACATCCGATGGCGGTTCCGTGCACCCAGCAGCCTCCAGCTGAAGGAGGGCCCGGTGAAGGACGGCGTCCTCTACGCGAATGGCCGGGCGGACGGCATCTGGGCGCTGCGGGACGACGGGTCACAGGCGACCGTCCTGTGGCATATCGATACGCCCGAGTCGCATTGGCCCATGGCGCTCGTCGGCGACGTGCTCTACCAGGTGCGCGTTGACGGCTCGCTCGGCGCCTACGACGTCGCCTCCCAAGGCGAGCTTCTCTGGGAGACGGACGCCGAAGGCAACTGGGCCGGCGGGCCTATCGTCAGCGGCGGGATGGTCTTCCTGACCAACGATTCGACGGGCGCGATGGCGTTCGCGGACCCGGCGCTGATCGCACGGTTACCGAAGCGGGTCGCGAAGACCTCGCCATTGCCGTCCTCGTCGTCATCCGAGGCCTTCAATCCGTTCACGGTGGTGCGGGCGTTCACCTGGGACGCGACCGGCATCGAGGAGCCGCTCGGCATGGAGGCCGGGCCAGACGGCTTGCTGTACATCTTCGACACGAAGCCGCAGGTCACCGTGATCAATCCGACCGTCGGGCACGTAGTTCGGAGATGGGGCCGCCAGGGGGCGGGCCCGAGCGAGTTTGACGTGGCGCGGCCCGACGACAACATGGGATACGGCGACATCGCTGTCGCGCCTGACGGGCGCGTCTACGTCGCTGACGGATCCAACCATCGCGTGCAGCTCTTCTCGCCCGAGGGCGAGTTCCAGTTCCAGTTCGGCAGCTTCGGCACAGGCGATGGCCAATTCGGTTCGATCAACGAGATCGCGATCGGATCCGACGGCAGCGTGTACGTCCAGGACGGGCAGATCAGCAAGTTCACTGCGGACGGCAAGTTTGTATGGCGGACGGATGAGGGGGCCGTAGGACTCGCTGTCCGGTCTGACGGCGTCCTGCTCGGGACCTGTGAAGGCTGCAAGCAGATCCTGCTCCTCGATCCCGAGGATGGTCGCATCCGCGGGCGAATGGACCTCCCCGGGATCGACGGCGACGGGTTCGGCCTCCTGAGCCTGGACCCGGACGGGAACATCTTCATTGGCGTCTACGGATCGGCCTCTCAGATGGTCTTCGACCGGAACGGGAAGCTTCTGGGCGCCGACTACCTCGAGCCAGATGAGGAGATAACCAGGCTCGGCAGGACGATCATCTGGGGCGACACCTGGTTCCCATCGCCGGTCGTCCTCCCAAACGGACGCGCCTTCATATTCGGTAAGGATGGGCTCCTCGAGCTGAAAGTCACGCTGCCATAAAGCGGAGAGTCTTGGTGATCCATACGAGCGCCTGCCGAGAAGATGCCGTCGGCCACGCGACATGGAGAGGGTTTTGATCCGCGACCTGGGCCGCGATTTCGACTATCCGCCGCATCGCTGCTGTCCACCCGCAGCTCGTGCGCCAACGTGTGTTCAACCGGATGCGCTTCCCGAATGGCGCTCGCCCAGCTATTCGCCCGCTTCCAACTGAAGGAGCCGCTCGCCGACCGTGTCCGCCGCACGGGATAGAGCGTAAAACTCCACCCGTTTCGCTCGCGCTCTCACTCGGGGGCCACAACGCTCAGGCGGTCAGGCTCCGGAGGCCGACGCTCTATCCACTGAGCTACAGGCGCGCGGAGGACGATGATACCCGCTGAGCGTCGATGGACCTTCGGCTCCCGGTTCGAATGTCTATTCCGACGGCCTGTCCCCGCTCGGCTGGACGGCGCTACGCTCGTAGAGCGCAAACCTCGGCCAGACCTGCCAACGGCTGAGCTCCGCACTGCCCTCGATCGGGCTAGCCCGGCTGACCGACGCTCAACGTGGTCGGCGGCTCGGCCATTAGGTTCCGAACGTTCCGCGTAGGGCTTGCCGAGTCCCACGAAGTGGCTGACGAGCGCGGTCGTGTGGCCCCTTCTCCCCCGAAACTGAAGCGTAAGGTTCTGGCCACCGGCGCCGCGAGGCGAGCACAAGACAGGCGAGGGCCAGGCAAGTCGTGCAGCCACTTGACCCGTCGGAGGAGTTGCGCGCCTCTATGTCAACGTGACCGCCGAACCTACAGCCGAGTTGGTGGGCGTCGAAACCGACGCTGCTATTGGCGTGTTCGTGACCGAGCACTACGGTCGGCTGCTGCGCCTCGCACGCCTGATATGTCGCGATTCGAGCGACGCGGCAGACGCAGTTCAGATCGGTCTCGAACACGCTTGGCGCAGCCGCTCAGCCCTGCGCGATGCCGACCGTGTCGGTCCGTGGCTCGACCGCATCGTCGCCCGCGAGGCCGTTCGTGTCTCCAAGCGCCGCCAGTCCTGGCTGAGCCGGCTGTTCACGCCACACGCCAACGTCAAGTGGATCGAGCCGGTCGATCACCGCGTGTCCGAGCCGTCGACGTTCGTCGCGCTGCAAGCCGCATTCTCAACGCTCTCACCGGAACAGCGAGCAGTCGTCGCACTTCACATGCACTGTGGCTACTCGATCAGCGAGACAGCCGTATTGGTCAGTGCGCCCGAGGAAACGGTTCGTTCGCGCCTGCGCCTCGCCAAGCATCGGCTGCGGCGGGAGCTCGAGGAGACTCCGCGATGACCGAGCGCATGGCTGATGCGCAGCTCGATCGCGAGATCGGCGCGTTCCTGGCCTGGGAGTCGGAAGATCTCGCCGGCGCACCGTCGGCGGGCGAGATGGCGGTCCGCGTGCGTGAGCACGTACGACCGGGCGGCCGCCTCCCCGTGTTTGGAAGCACTCAGCGGCGGCTCGGCATGTTGATCCTGGCGGCTTTGCTCGCCGCGCTGCTTGCGACCGCCGCGCTCGTCGGCGGGTCACGGCCGCAGTTGCCGACATCAGTTCACAACGGCTGGATCGCCTTCTCGAGTCAGCCGGGATACAGGCAGACGTTCGTCAGCGATTGGGCAGTCGGTGGTGACATCTACCTCGTGCGCGAAGACATCGAACCCCGTGTCATCGTCGCGCGCGGACCGGACATGAAGCGGAATGTCTGTCCCCAGTTCTCGCCGGATGGCTCGATGCTCGCCTACGGAGAGCTCGAGGGGACCGCGGCGTCCCTTGTCGTACTCGAGGTGAGGGATGACGGTGCTGTAAGTGAGTCGCGGCGCTTCGTTGTGCCCGGTGCGTCATCGGTCGCTCCCTGCCCGCGCTGGAACAGAAGCGGAACGCGTCTCGCCTACCTGGACGGCGTGCGCTGGGACAACGATGGCAATCTCGACAGCGCGGGGACAGGAGTCGTGATCGTCGACCTCAACGGCGTCGCGGTTGGTTGGACGGCGGACGACCCCACTGCCGACGACTTGAGACGCAGCGGGACGTTCGACCCTCTGGACGCTCCGGACGGCTCCGATCCGCTGCGGTCGCCCGACGGCGAATTGCGTACAACGTGCCGGGATAACGTCGGGCTCGTGGTCGGTACCGCTGACGGCTCGGCCGACCGGGTGGTGACCCGAGATTGCGGGTATTCCCTCGCCGCCTGGTCGCCCGACGGCACCAGGATCCTGGTGCTGTCAGATAGTGGCAAGGCCGTAAGCATGCTGGTCGCGTCGGTGACAGGTCCGGCCGTGGAAGAGCGCGTCGGGTATGTCCCGATCAACGGTGCTCGCTCGTTTCCAGGCAGAGGAGACACCTCTTGGCAGCCCGTCTATCCATGAAGGTTGCTCGTGCCGCGCTCCTCTGCGTGCTGCTGGCAGGCGGATGTGGTGACGCAGGTGCGCCGACACGGACCGCTGACTCACCCACCGGCCTCGCAACCCGAACGCCAGTCGTTGCGGCCAGCCCACCGGCCCTCGCATCACCATCCGAGATCGATCCATGTGCAGTCGGCGTGGACGAGCTCCCCGTCTCTGCCACTTGCCAGGCAAGCTTCATCAGTGCGGACGAGCCGAGCCCGCCGTTCGCGAGATACGCCATCCCCGGGACGGGATGGCGCGCCTTCAACGGGACGTACAAGGACGTGGAAGCAGGCGACGGCATCCAGCGCGTCGGGGTGCTGTTCGTGACAATCACCAACCTGACCGTCGATGCCTGCACGCAGCAGCGTCCGGCCGACCCGCCTATCGGTCCCACTGTTGATGACCTGGCTGCGGGGCTTGCGGCCTTGCAGCCGTTCGAGGTGACCGCTCCCCCCACCGACGTGAGCGCCTTCGGTTACGCCGGCAAGCACCTTGAGATCCGCGTGCCGCCCGGGCAACCCTCGGACGGCTTCGAAATGTTCACCGGCTGTGGAGAGCATCTGCTCAAGAGCTGGCTCTCACCGGGACATGTCTCATTCGCGTTCAATGGATACACGGCACCCGGCGACACTGAAGAGTTCTGGATCCTCGACGCTCACGGCAGGCGGCTCGTGATCGCCGCACTGACGAGCGCCAATGCGTCGGCCGAGCTGGTGGAAGAGCGGCAGGCCGTCCTCGATTCCGTCATCATCGTTCCGTAGCAGGCCAAGCTGGGCAACGTCCCACGCGTCTGGGCAGTCGCGTGGGTCGGAGAGCGTAAAACTCCACCCGTTTCGCTCGGGGTCCCACTCGGGTGGCCACTACGCTCAGGCGGTCAGGCTCCGGAGGCCGACGCTCAATCCACTGAGCTACAGGCGCGCGGGTCACGATCATACCCGCTGAGCGTGGACAGACCCTCGGCTTCTGGTTCGAAGGTGTAACCGGCCTTGCTGCAGCAAGCACGGACTCCGTGGCTTCGACGCTCTGAGAGCGTAAAACTCCGCTCCCCTCGGTCGTAACTCACAGAGTCCGCTGAATCGTTTGCCGCTCGGCGTGCATCAATGTGATATGGCGGTAATCACGAGCAGTGCCGCAGCGGACGTCGCGACACTCATCGCGTCGGCTGCGGCCGGCGACGCGGCAGCCTTCGCTTCGATCGTCACTTCGAATCACGAAGACATGCGTCGTGTCTGCGTGGTCGTGGCCGGTGACGAGGGCATCGCCGATGAGGCCGTTGCCGCGGCCTGGTCGATCGCGTGGCGGAAGCTCGGAAGTGTCCGTGATCCGGCACGGCTGCGCCCGTGGCTTGTGTCGGTAGCGGTGAACGAGGCTCGCCAGCTGCTTCGCGCACGGAACCGGCGTGCGCTCCTCGAGGTCCCGGTCATCCAAGCCAGCGAGCCGATGGGCGGCCTCGACCCCGGGTCGACGATTACCTCCATTGACCTACGGAATGCCCTGGCTCGGCTCGACCCGGGTGATCGGGCGCTGGTGGCGATGCGATACCTGGCGGGCTTCGATGCGACCGAGCTCGCGTATGCGACGGGGCGAACGCCATCCGGCACTCGTGCGCGATTGGCGCGCCTCCTCCACCGACTGGAAAGGGAGCTCGGCGATGAATGAGCTGAGCGCGTTCGAGCGCCGGCTAGCGGCTGGCCTCGAGGCCTATGCAGGTCCGCGTCAGAACGTCGACGCAGATGCGATCGCGCGAGCGGCGGCAAATCGATTGCCGCTCCGGCGGTCGATCCTGCTCCGCTTCATGGCCGTGGTCGCCCCGGCGCCGCGCCTCACGTGGGGCCCCACTGCTGTGGTCGTCCTGGTCGCCCTCCTGGCCCTCGCGCTCGCCTCGAGTGTTGTCATCGTCGGCAACCAGCCACGGCGACTACCTGCAGTCGTCGAGCCCGCCGGCAACGGCCTGATCGCCTATGCCCATGACGGGGACATCTTTGTCGGCGACCCGATCACCGGAACGACGACGGCCATCGTCAGCGGCCCGGAACTGGAGTCTGGCCCGATCTTCTCGCCGGATGGGACCCGGATCGCATTCGTTCGGGGCAACCCATGGACGGAGGAAGCAAGTCTCGTCGTCGTTCGCGTCGACGGCTCGGACGAGCGGGTTGTTATGCCCCCCGGCTACAGCCAGCGCGGGACGACATTCACCTGGACGCCCGACGGTGGCTCGCTCCTCGTGAACCATGACAGCGCGCCGTTCACCACTCCCTACTTCGACGGCGAACTCTCACTCTTCGACGCAGCCGGCATGGCCGAGCCGCGACTCCTCACGCCGCCCCTGCCGATCGGGCCTGGCGGGGGGTACTTCGGCTACACCGACCAGGTGGCTCCGATGTTCCGGCCACCGAGCGGCGACCTCATCTTGTCCAGCGCGACTGGCCGCGCCTCGGACGCGGCGGCGGGGAGGCTCGAGGGGCTCTATGCGTGGGATGCCGACCTCGTAGATCGCACCCAGCTAGCGATCGATGGCCTCGAGAGATACCAGCCGTACTACTTCCAACCGTGGGCTCTGCGGTGGTCCCCGGATGGATCGATGATTGCGTTCGAACTCGGATGGGGCGATCGAGAGCCGTTCGAGATCGGATCCTTCGTCATGCGGGCAAACGGTACCGAGTTGCGACCCCTGGCGGGCGTCGGCGCCCCGCTCGCCTGGTCGCCGGACGGATCGAAGATCGCCTACCAGCGCGGTTGTCCCGATCCGGGTCGACAGGGCGCCGTGATCGTCATCCTCGACGTGGCGTCCGGCGCCGAGCGCGTCCTCGAAGCGACCACTGTCGAGACCAAGTACGAAGGGAATGTCTCGCCGACGCCGCCCGGGGAGTCCGGTGGGTGTTACGGCGGATGGTTTCAAGGTCCAGCCGGCCGCGCGTGGGACTACGAGGGCTGGTCGTGGTCGCCTGACGGCCAGAGCATCGTGATGCTCGAGCGGGCAGCGACGCGGCCGATCGTGGTCGACATCGAGACCGGCAAGGCGACGGAGTTGCCGTGGGAGGCGGACTCGGCCCCGAGCTGGCAACGAATCCTCCCAACTGGTCCTGGTTGATGGACGAGCAGCTCGCCGATTCATTGGAGGGCTGCCATGAATCGCACCCACAGGATCCGAGCCACGCTCGACGTCGCGGTGGTCATCATGATCGGCGGCTGCGGTCAGTTCTCCGGAGCGCCGACCGGCGGTGAGTCGACTGCTGATGTCCTTCCAAGTGCCAGCGGTGAGGTGGGACAGCGCAGCGCACCAGTCGTCGGGCCGGCCGGCAATGGTCTCGTCGCCTACAGCTCCGATGGCGACATCTTCGTCGGGGACCCGGTAACCGGCAAATCGACAGCGGTCGTCACCGGGCCGAGCAACGACACGCGACCGATCTTCTCGCCAGATGGCTTGCGCATCGCGTTCCTGCGCGCCGAGTCCTTGAGCGATGGGACCGTCGTCGTGATCCGCGCGGACGGCTCGGACGAACACGTCGTTGCGACTGAGGCCCTCACGAACGGGATCCCCGGTTCTGCCTGGACCCCGGACAGCACCTCAATCTTGCTGAATCACGACAAGGCCGGGACGTCGTACTGGGACGGCTTGCTGTCATTGGTCGATGCATCCGGCGTCGCCGAACCACGCCTCATCACGCCGCCACTGCCAGCTCAGATCGGCTACACCTACTTCAGCATCCATGACCCCATGGCGCCGATGTTCCGGCCGCCGAACGCCGACCAGATCGTGGGCGAGGTCGAGGGCGTCCTCTCGGTGGTGGACATCGACGGCAGGCACGTCGAAGGTTTCGTGCCGCCATCCCTGACGGGATTCGAGCCCTACTCAACCACTCGCCTGGCTTGGTCCCGGGATGGTTCGATGATCGCGTCCGGGCAGGACTCCGGGTTGTTCGTGATGAACGCTGACGGCAGCGACCCGAGGCACTTCGATGCTGAGCATGTTGATCGGGCCTGGTCCCCCGACAGTTCGAGGATCGCGCTCGAGAAGCCCGCAACCGTGTCGGGCAGTGCCGGTTCTGTGATCGCGATTCTGGATATCGAAACGGGCGCCGAACGCGTCCTGGAGGCGACGTCCGCGGTCGAGAAGCCTATGGCAGACCGCGCGACAGACCCCGAGGCGTTCCGGACAGACTCGATCCGCACGTGGCACAGGTACGCCTACGAGGGCTGGTCGTGGACCCCCGATGGCCGCGGCATCTTGGTTCTCGAGCGGCATGGGACGCGCCCGATGGTCGTCGACATCGATACGGGCCTGACGACCGAGCTGCCCTGGACCTCCGAGTCTGCGGTGAGCTGGCAGCGGGTCCCCGCGAGGACGTGACGAAACGGAGCACCGCGCGTTGCGCGGGTGCTCCGTCGTGGTCTCCGGCCTACCAGTGTGGCAACACCGGGACTCGCCCCTGCGATGTCACAGCTGGTCCGCGGTCGGAACGCCGCGGTCGGTAGCCCGGTGCGCCGTGTTGCTGTCGGGACCGGCGAAGACGTAGGCGAACATGGCCACCCAGCCCAGGCTGATGAGGCCCGTCACGAGGAGCGCCAGGAACCAGGTCTTGTCCTCCAGCCGGTAGGTGTTGAGCAGGGCGCCGGCCCACGCGGCGATCGCGGTGATCGTTCCAGCTGCGCCGCATGACGACGCCGCGACGAGACCGGCGATGGTCCAGGCGACGGGCCCAGCGTTGATCGTCACGACCTGGGGTCCGCCGAGCGCCACGGCTCCATTCGCGAGGCCTCCGATCACCGCCACGATTCCGATCACGGCACCCGCCACGACGAGGGCGACGGCGACACCGAATAGCCTGGTGACGGCGGGTTTGGACAACTCAAACGTATCGAGCATCTCGATCTACTCCTTTTCCGCGCTGGCGGCCGCGCGCATTCGCATCCGCCGACCGAGAACGAGAGCGGCCCCGCCGACGATGCCGAGCAGGGTGAAGACAAGGGGCGCGGCGATTGGCCGCGGGCGAAGGTCCAGCGGTCCATGACCGGGGACCGGCCCGACGAGGTGGGCGATGGACCCGGCCAGGCCACCGACGGCGACGAGCCCCCAGAGGATCAGGACGGCGCCCGTCACGAGGACCGGCATCCGTGATGAGCGGAGCAGGGCCAGGTTCGTGACGGCGGCTCCGGTCGACAGCGCCGCGGTCAGGACGCCGTACAGCTCAGGCCCGGTCGAATGGCTGAGTCCGAGGCTGACGAGGTACTTGATCGACCAGCCGAGGACGACGACCGACATGATCAGTGGTCGGCGCTCGGCGATCGTTCGGAAGATCGTGCGAGGGATTGACTGCATTTTCATTCTCTCCTTTGAGATTCCATCGACGTGGCTATGGCGTCGGAGGGGGCGCCCGGCTCGCCCCGCGGTCATCCCGCGGGGGCCGCGGCCCGGGCTCGCCGTTGTCCGGCGGCGGTCGCCACCTCACGGCCCCACTGCTCCGCCCGCTCGATCTCGCCCGGTTCGAGTCGTTGGAGTTCCATCGGACCCTTGCGGACGATGAAGAAGCTCTCCGGCGGCGCGACGAAGGCTGCGCCGGCCTCGGCGAGGACCTTGGCCGCGCCAGCCGCGGCGGACCCCATGAGCAGGACCGGCCCGCGATAGCGGGTGTCGAAACAGGCGGCAGGGATGCCTCGCATGGCCGCCGGAGGAGCGTTGATGAAGGCACGCAGCGCGGGGCTTGGCCCGCGTCTCTGGGTGGGCCCCCCGAGCAGCAGGAGATCCGGTCGCGGAACGAGCGCCTGGCTGAGGCCGGCCGCCTCGACGGTGCTCATCACTCGCACGCCCGAAGACATGCCGATGCCCCGGCCGATCGCCTCGGCGATCCTCTCGGTGTTGCCGAACCTGGAGTCGTAGATGACGACGGTCTGCATTAGCTGGTCCCTTCTCGTGCGGTTGGTAGGCACGAGCGAGCCTCGGCCGTCGCTGCGTGAGGCGTCATCACGCAGGCCTGATTTCACCCTGCGTGATCCTTCGGGCGCTCCCCCACAGCGGGGCGCTCGGAGCGGCGGCTCCTAGAGCAGACCGAGTTCGCGAGCCCGCGCGACGGCCTCGGCACGTGATGCCACGCCGAGCTTGCCGAAGATCACCCGCGTGTGGGTCCTGACGGTGTTAAAGGAGACGTAGAGTTCTGCTGCGATCTCGCGCTGCGAAAGACCGCTCGGCAGGAGGCGCAGGACTTCGATTTCGCGCCGCGAGAGTTCCCAGTAGGGTCCAGCCGCGGACCCACGATCACGCGTGGCCCGAAGCCGGAGCGCTTTCTCCGTCCGCTCGAGTCGGCTGAACCCGTCGCCCGGGTCCGGCAGCGATTCGAGAAGGCCCCGGACGCGCGTCAGCAGGCGGCGGGCCGCGGCCGGCTGGTGCTGGCGCTGCCGGACCTCGGCGAGCGCAAGGGACGCGTGGGCGATCAGTTGCCAGGCACCGAGTTGCTCGCCGAGCGCGAGGCCGCGTTCGATCTCCTCCGCCGCGTCGGTCAGCTCTCCACGTCGACCCAGGACCGCCCCATGGACGATGTGGGCCATCGCCGCCCAGGGGTGGTCGACGAGCTCGGCGCGGAGCATGAGCTCGATCGCCTCGCTGGCGAGCGCCTCGGCCGCTGCCTCGTCCTGCTCGTCGAGCGCGATCGCCCCCCGGTTGCCGAGCGCGTAGACCGTCGCGGCGGGGATGCCGGCAGCCTGGCCGGTCCGCCCCACGGCCTCGAGGACCGTCCGCGCCTCATCTGGCTCGCCTGCCCACCACAGCCCGGGCGCGAGCACCATCTGCGGCGCGAGTGCCCACACGGGGTCGGCGGCGCGTGACGTCGCGAGCGCTCGACGGGCGTTGGCGACGGTTCCGCCGATGTCGCCGCGGAGCAATCGCAAATAGCCGGCGAGAGCGGCCAGCGGGGCCGCGGGCTCTTGGCCGTTTCGCACGACCTGCGGAGCTCGTTCGGCCAAGTCGAGCCAGCGCTCTGCGTCGTCGAACCGGCCCGCGTGCGCGTAGGCCACGGCGCCCGCGAAGCCCAGCAGCCAGTCGTCCGCCACGGCTTGATCCGGCACGGCCGCCAGCCAGCCCATCACGGTCGTCAGCTGCCCCTGATCGACGAACAGGCCGTAGTGGCGACCGACCAGCTCGGCCACGGCGTCGAGGTCCCCCCCGGCGATCGCGTGATCCGCGGCGTCGACGATCAGGCCCGCGTCGCGATACCAGGCGGAGGCCCGCCGGTGCAGGTCCGGCAGAGCCGCTCGCTCGGTCGCCTCCAACTCGTGTCGCAGAAGGTCGCCGAACAGGTGGTGGTACCTGTACCACTCGCGCCTGGTGTCGAGCGGGACGAGCAGCAGGTTCGAGCGCTCGAGGTCGGCCAGGAGCGTGGCCGAGCCGTCGCGGCCCGCCACCGCGTCGCACAGCGGCCCAGAGAACTTCTTGAGGATCGAAGTCCGCAACAGGAACACGCGGAGCTCGGAAGGCTGGCGGGCAAGAACCTCGGTCGTGAGGTAGTCGACGACGTAGCGATCGTCGCCGGCGAACCGCTCGATGCGCCGGCTAACATCCGGTCGCCCGCGCAGCGAGAGCGCGGCCAGATAGAGGGCAGCCGGCCAGCCCTCCGTCCGTGCCTGGAGCCGGGCAATGTCGGTGGCCGAGAGCTCGAGTCCAAGGCCATCGACCAGGAAGCCTGCCGTCTCCTCCTCGCTGAACCGAAGGTCGCCCGCGCGCACCTCGGCGAGCTCGCCTCTCGCGCGCAGGCGAGCCAGCGGCAACGGCGGATCCTCACGCGTCGACAGGACGAGGCGGAGCGCGCTCGGCGAGCGCTCGATCAGATACGCGAGCGCGCGGTGGACGTCCGGGCTCGAGATGAGGTGGTAATCCTCGACGACGAGGGCGACGTCACGGTCGAGGCCGGCCAGGTCGTTGAGGAACCGAGGCAGCACGAGCTCGATGAGGTCTGCGCCCGGGTTGCGCAGGGCCGCCAGCGCTCGGCTCCCGAGTTCAGGCTCGACGCGCCGCAGGGCCGCCGCGATGTAGGTGAAGAAGCGGGCCGGATCGTTGTCGTTCTCGTCGAGCGACAGCCACGCAACCGCGGCCGACTCCTCGGTTGCAGCCCAGTCGGCCAGGAACGTGGACTTGCCGAACCCGGGAGGGGCGGCAACGAGCGTCAGCTTCCGCGCGCCGCCAGCGCGAAGGGCCGCAAGCAGGTCAGTGCGCCGAACATGCTCCGAACGGACGGTCGGCGGGGTGAGCTTCGTCTCGAGGACGATCGCCTCCGGAGCCGCGGCGCGCTCGGCCGCGCCGTCAACGCTATCAGCGGTCGCCATGCGTCACGTCCCATCCCCGCGGGCGGTCGCCCCGAGCGGACTCTAGCGCGTGGCTCGACGAGCGCCAAATCGCCCTGCATGAATCGGGCCGTGGGTGATGCGCTCTCACGCAGCCGCGCCGGATCGTCGACGGCATGAACACCAGCCTGAGCATTCGCATCACGGTCCGGGGACGGCTGAGCCAACGCATCGCGGCTGCATTTGGTGGCATGACGCTGGTGCGGCGCCCCGGCGCCACCGAGCTGGTCGGCGAGGCCGCCGACCGGGCCCAGCTGCACGGCCTGCTCTCGCGGATTCGCGACCTTGGACTCGAGCTCCAGTCCGTGACCGTCAGTGACGCCGATGCGGCCGCTCCAGACAAGGAGGCTTGAGATGGGCAGGCGCCCGGTGCCACGCGCGTACCTCGCCCGGACTCGGGGCGAGGAGCCTGAAGTGAACCAGAACGTCGTCTTCATTCACGGTGGCTGGGTCACGCCGGCATGCTGGGATCCGTTCGTTTCGTACTTCGAGGCAAAGGGTTACCGATGTCTGGCTCCGGCCTGGCCGGGCAAGGACCGGTCGGTCGAGGCGATCCGATCCGACCCCTCGCCCCTGGCCGGCCTGGGCATCGCCGAGATCGTCGACCACTACGATCGGATCATCGGAGCGCTCGACGAGCCGCCGATCCTCGTAGGCCACTCTTTCGGCGGACTCTTCGTCCAGCTCTTGATCGACCGCGGCCTCGGGGCGGGTGGCATCGCGATCGATTCGGCTCCGCCGAAAGGGGTCTTCGCCTTCGAGCCGACGACGCTCCTGTCGCTGGGCCGGATCCTCCTCATCCCGTTCGGGTGGCGGAAGGTCGTTCGCTGGAGCTATCCGGAATATCGCTATGCCTTCGTCCATACAATGCCGCCCGATGAGCAGCAAGCCATCTGGAACGCCCAGATCGTGCCCGACTCGGGCCGCCCGTTCTTCCAGAGTGGGTTCGCGATGTTCGATCGCTCCAGCCCGTCGCGGGTCGACTTCGCGAACCCGCAACGTGCGCCCCTGCTGTTCATCGCAGGCGAGGCGGACCGGGCCATGCCGCCGGCCATCGTCCGGCGGATGTTCCGCGCCCATCAGGCCTCGCCTGTCCGGACGGACTTCCGCTCGTTCCCTGGACGGACCCACTGGCTGATTGCCCAGGACGGCTGGGAGGAAGTTGCCCAGGCCTGCCTCGATTGGATCGAGTCGCTTCGCGCGGCCCCGGTCAGCCCCACGAAGACCGCGGCTCGGACGTAGAGGTTCACCCTTGCCGTGACCTTCGTGGCCGGTCTCGCGGTGTACGTCGCCGGGCGAAGCGTGCTCCTCTGAACCGAGCTGCTGGGCTTGCGAAACACCCAGCAGGCCCGGCAGAGGAGCACCGGATCGCTGCGATCGTCAACCTTCGACCGGCTCGTCGGATAAGCCGCGACCCTGGCCACTGATCGACGATCTGCTACGAGATCTTGCGCCGGTACGTCGCCATGGCGAAGACGTAAGCGACGATGAGGATGCCCACACACCAGGCGAGGGCAATCCCCATGTCCGAGCCGACCGGCTGCTGTGTGAACAGGTCGCGGATCGCGTTGACGATCGACGTCACCGGCTGGTTCTCGGCGAAGACGCGGACCGGGCCGGGCATCGTTTCGGTGGGCACGAATGCCGAGCTGATGAACGGCAGGAAGATGAGCGGGTAGGAGAAGCCACTGGCACCGGTCGCGGACGTCGCGCTCAGGCCGGGGATGACCGCGATCCAGGTCAACGCCAGCGTGAACAGGATCAGCAGGCCGGCGACCGCGAGCCATGCCTCCACTCCCGCCGGTGAGCGGAAGCCCATGAGGAAGGCAACCAACACGACGAGCACGACCGAGACCAGATTGGCGACGAGCGAGGTCAGCACGTGCGCCCACAGCACGGACGACCGTGCGATCGGCATGGACTGGAACCGCTCGAAGATGCCGCTCTGCATGTCCAGGAAGAGCCGGAATGCGGTGTAGGCGATCCCCGAAGCGATCGTGATGAGTAGAATTCCCGGCAGCTGGTAGCTCACGTACGAGTCCGACCCGGAGTTGATCGCGCCCCCGAACACGTAGACGAACAGCAGCATCATGGCGATCGGCGTGATCGTGGTCGTGATGATGGTGTCCGCGCTGCGCGTGATGTGGCGCAGGGATCGTCCGGTCAGGACGGCGGTGTCGGCGAGGAAGTGCGTGGTCATCGTGACTCCTTACTGGCTCGCGCCGGCGTTGGTGTCCGCGCCGGCGCTGTTGCTGCCCTGGTCGCTGTCGCCGACGATCGCGAGGAAGATGTCCTCGAGGGTCGGCTGCTTCTCGACGTACTCGACCCTGGCGGGCGGCTTCAGCTGCCTGAGCTCGGCGAGGGTGCCGTTCACGAGGATCCGACCCTCGTGGAGGATCGCGATCCGGTCGGCGAGCTGTTCGGCCTCGTCGAGATCCTGCGTCGTGAGCAGCACCGTCGTGCCGTGATCGGCGAGGGCCTTGACGGCTGTCCACACCTCGAGGCGGCCCTGGGGGTCGAGCCCGGTCGTCGGTTCGTCGAGGTAGATGACCGGCGGATTGCCGATGAGGCTCATCGCGATGTCGAGACGGCGGCGCATGCCACCCGAGTAGGTCGACACCTTTCGCGTGGCCGCGTCGGTCAACGCGAAGCGCTCGAGCAGCGCGTCCGCGATCTTTCCCGGAGCCTTGAGGTGGCGCAGCCGGGCGACGAGGACGAGGTTCTCCCGCCCGTTGAGGATCTCGTCGACGGCCGCGAACTGTCCGGTGAGACTGATGGACTCCCGCACGCTCGCGGCCTCCGTCACGACATCGAAGCCGTTGACGCTGGCGGTCCCCGCGTCCGCCTTGAGCAGCGTGGACAGGATCTTGACGACGGTCGTCTTGCCCGCCCCGTTCGAGCCGAGCAGCGCGAAGATGCTGCCGCGCGCGACGTCAAAGTCCACGCCGCGCAGGACGTGGAGCTGCTTGTAGGACTTCTCCAGGCCCCGCACCTG
>DASTVH010000138.1:0-13105 GCA_035759195.1 Candidatus Limnocylindrales bacterium | reverse complement strand
GGTCTGGATCGCATCATTGCCGTACGCGATCCTGGTCACGACCGTCCTGTTCGGAAAGCATATCGACAAGATCGAGGCCGACCGGAAGAAGGGCGTCCGAACGCTGCCGGTGATCCTCGGCGAGCGTCGCGCTCGCGACGTGGCCCGGTTCCTGATGGTCGCGTTCTATCCCATCGTCGTCGGCGCCGCCCTCGTCGGCTGGATCGGGCCGTGGGTCGCGCTCGTGCTCCTCGGCCTGCCACGGCTGATCGAGTCGCTGCGCCGCTTCGCCGAGCCGCGGCCGGAGACGCCGCCGTACAGCTACGTCGGCTGGCCACTCTGGTTTGTGGGCGCGGCGTTCGTCCACACGCGCCGGGCGGGTGGATTGCTCGTGCTCGGCTTGCTGCTGAACGCGGTGCTGCCGATCCGAATGCCCTGGCTCTGAGTTACGCGGTTCCCGCCCGCCGGGCGGCGCGGCTATTGCGCGGGAGTGTCGTCGTCCTCGAGGCCGCGGGCGAAGTCGCCGCGCTTCGCCTTCGGATCGACCGGCTTCTCCCCCTGGCCCGTGGCGAAGTCGCCTCGCGGCTGGACCGTTCCGACGCGCGACGAGTCTTCCTGGCCCGCCGCGAAGTCGCCCGTCAGCACGCCGGGCTTCGCGTGGGTCTTCGCGGTGCCTTCGGCGAAGTCGCCTCGGTGCTCGGTCGGGTCCGCTTCCGGCTCGCGACCCGTAGCGGCCGGGTCCTTCTGCGACCAATTGGTCCTGTCTTCATCGTGTGTCATCGAACGCTCCACGGATGGCTGGCGTCGGGCCGCGGTCGGTCCGACTTGACCCTTCATGGTCTACCCGATCGCGTGAACGACCCTCCCTCGCGGCACGCCATCGGCTATCGCGAACCTTTCAAGTGCGCCTCGCGCGGGGGCCCGATGGTCAGCCGCCCGCTCCGACAGAGCGGTTGAGCCGAACGAGCAGCGCTGGAAGGCCTTGGTCGATCGGCGCGGCCCGAGGGCTACCCCCGGTGCTCGCCGAGGTGGGCCAGGTACTCGAGCAGGTCGAGCTTCGTCACGACGCCGGCCGGTCGCTCGCCGCGGACGGCGACAAGGGCCGGCGCTCCGCCCGACAGCAGCGCGAACGCCTCGTCGAGCGTCGCCGACGCGTCCATCAGCGGCAGCGACGCGTCCATGACCTCGCCGACCGTCCGCTCGACGACCGACGGGTCGCGGAACGCCCGCTCCAGCAGCCCCTTCTCACTGATCGACCCGACGATGCCGGCGACCGCATCGCCGTCCGCGTCCTCCGAGACCGGCATCTGGCTGATGCCGTACTCCTGGAGCGTCTCGATCGCGTCGCCGACTCGCTCCGTCGTGCGGGCGAGGACGACGGCCGGCCGCTCCTCTCCCCCGTGCCGCCGCGCGAGCAGCTCCTCGATCCGGACGACCGCGCCGGTCGTCGCGAGCAGGCCGTTCGCCCGCATCCACTCGTCGTTGTAGAGCTTCGACATGTAGCTCCGGCCGCCATCGGGCAGGATCACGACGATGACCGCCTCGGCCGCCCGCTCGGGCGTTTCCGTCATGATCCGGCGGGCCTCGTCGAGCGCGGCATAGACCGCCGTCCCGCACGATTCCCCCGCGAGGATGCCCTCCTCGCGTGTGATCCGGCGGGCCATCGCGAACGCGTCGCGGTCGGAGACCCGAACCCAGCGATCGACGACGGCCGGGTCGTAGGTGCCCGGGAAGAAGTCCTCGCCGATCCCTTCCTGGAGGTACGGCCGGGCCGTGTCGCCGCTGAGCACGCTGCCCTCCGGGTCGGCGCCGACGACGACGATTGCCGGGTTCTGCTCGCGCAGGTAGTGGGCCGCCCCCGAGATCGTTCCGCCGGTCCCGACGCTCGCCACGAAGTGGGTGATTCGACCCTCGGTCTGCTGCCAGATCTCGGGCCCCGTGGTGCGCTCGTGTGCGTTCGTGTTCTCCATGTTCCAGTACTGGTCGGGCTTGAAGGCGCCAGGGATGTCCCGCGCCAGCCGCGCCGCGACCGAGTAATACGACTCCGGCGATTCCGGCGGCACGTTCGTCGGGCAGAGGACGACCTCGGCGCCATATGCCCGCAGGAGCGCCTGCTTCTCGGCCGACTGCTTGTCGGCCATGACGAAGATGCAGCGATACCCCTTGAGCACCGCCGCGATCGCGAGCCCGTGGCCGGTGTTGCCGGACGTCGGCTCGATGATCGTGCCGCCCGGCTTGAGCTTGCCCTCGCGCTCGGCGGCCTCGATCATCGGCAGCCCGATTCGATCCTTGACGGAACCACCCGGATTGAGCGTCTCGAGCTTGGCGAGGATGAGCGGCTGGCTCGCGGCCGGGCCGAGATCGCGCGTCACCCGGGTCAGGCGGACGAGCGGCGTCCCGCCGACGAGGTCGAGGATCGACTCGGCGTAGCGCATTGCCGCGAGCATACCCGCCTCAGGTCGGCGCGAGGCGCTCCGCGACGAGGTCGTCGGCCGAGCGCCGGCTGAGCGGATGGCCGCCGACGACGGCGAGGAAGACGTCGCGATCCAGCGTCCAGAGGGCCATCGGGGTCCGCGCCCGGATCGAGGCCGTCCGGGGCACGTCACGGAGCAGGGCGATCTCGCCGAAACCCTCGCCGGGCCCCTGGGTCCGAACGAACGCACCGTCGACATGGACGGCCGCCTCGCCCTCGTCGACGATGAAGTAGCGGTCCCCGGTCTCGCCCTGGCGGATGATCCAGTCACCCGGCTCGACCGGCATGCGGGACAGGTTCGCCGACAGCCGCTCGAGCGCGGGCGGGGCAAGCGGGGCGAAGATCGGGATTCCGCGCAGGACCTCGAGCTCGCGGACGTGGACGACCGCCGCGGCCTCGGCCCGGCGCAGGGCCCGCCAGCCGACGAGGACGACGATCGGCATCCACAGCCCGAGCAGGATGAAGGCCTCGCGCGGGCCGGTCAGCCCGATGAACGCGGGCACCGCGACCGAGCCGATGGCAAGCATCCCCGTGTGGACGCCCTCGAGGACGCCGAAGACCCGGGCGAGGGAGCGATCTGGGGTGACCCGCTGGAGGAGGGTCCGGCCGGCCATGTCGGCGAGGCTTCGCCCGGCACCGGCGACGACGAGGAGGACGAGCGCGACCGGGAGGAGCGGCGCAAGCCCGACGACGACCATCGGGATTCCCCAGACCGCGAGCCCGGCCCCGAGCGGCAGGCCCAGCCCGCGCCGGCCGACGAGCGCGAAGGCGGCGGTCGCCCCGACGAGTCCGCCCGCGCCGACGGCCGAACTCAGCAGGCCGACGCCGGACTCGCCGATCAGGAGGAGATCGAGGGCCAGCACGACGATC
This sequence comes from Candidatus Limnocylindrales bacterium, assembly GCA_035759195.1. Classification (GTDB taxonomy): domain Bacteria; phylum Chloroflexota; class Limnocylindria; order Limnocylindrales; family CSP1-4; genus CF-46. The sequence continues at coordinate 9,783 of DASTVH010000138.1, read as the reverse complement.
AGGACGTCGAGCGCACCCTCGATCACGCTTGCCGCGGCCAGCATCGCGACGACCGTCCGCGGTGCGGACAACCGACGCAGCGCCGAGACCCCGCCGGCGATCGTCGCGAGCGCCGGTTCGGGCTCGCCCTCATCCACCTCGTCCGCCGTCCGGACGCCGGCGACGAGGAGGGCCGAGACGAGGCACCCCAGCGCCGTGAGGACGAAGACCGAACCCGCACCACCCACCTCGTAAAGGATCCCGGCGACGAGGGGAGCCGTCAGCATCGACACGTTCTGGACGGTCCCGGATGCGGCGTTCGCCGACGTCAGCTCCGACGGGGTCATCGCGAGGGCCGGCAGCGTCGCGCCGTGGGCCGGCCGGGTCAGCGTCACCGCCGACGTGGTGACGGCCGCCAGCACGTAGACGATGAGGGGCGGCGCGCCGGCGATGAGGGCGACGGCCGTAGCCGTCATGGCCGTCGCCTGGGCGACGTAGGAGAAGAGCAGGACCCGCTCGCGGGGAAAGCGGTCGCCGAGGCCGGCCGCCAGCGGGCCCACGAGCGTCGCCGGGACGAGCTGGGCAAACGCGACGATCCCCGCCTCGCCGGCGCCGCCGCGTTCGTAGGCGAAGACAAGGATTGCGATCCACGTCGCCCACTCGCCGACGTTGAACCCGGCGTACGCGAGGACGACCCGGCGGAGCCCCCGGTTGGCGGCAACTGCCGCGAAGCCCCCGAACGAGCGGCGGAGCCGGGCGGCGTGCCCCTGGGTCGGCCTCATCTGCCGGCGAGCATGGCACACCCGGCAGCGTCACCGGGCCGTCGCGACGCTGAACCGGGCGTCAGGGCTCCCGATCGAGCCGGCCGGGGCGCAGGAACAGCCAGGTCAGCTGCCGGGAGAACCTGCGGCGGTGAGCGGGCGGGTCGATCGTGGCCGGGTGGAGCTCCTCGACGACCGGCCCGAGTCGGGCGGCGAGCGCGTCGGACAGCCGTCGTGCGAGGTCCAGCTCCTGCCGCGAGCCCTCGGAGGGGATCGCACCGTCCCAGCCCGGTCCGAGCAGGTCGGCGATCGACGTCGCGGGCAGGACCCGCGAGGCCATGCGTCTGCCGAGGTAGAGCTCCTCGGTGCCGGCCATCGCGAAGGGCACGATCGGGGCGCGGGTCCGCAGCGCGATGAGCGCCCACCCCACGCGGAAGGGCCCGATCCGGCCCGGCGGGCCGCTGACCGTGCCCTCCGGCATCTGGGCGAAGACGCCGCCGTTGGCGAGGACGGCTCGAGCCGCTGCGACGTGCTGCTCGACGCCGACGCCGCCGCGCCACACCGGCAGCAACCCGCCGAGCCGGTGGATCAACCGCTCCCGCCAGCGCGAGGTGAACGTCGACGGGCCGCTGCCGAGGAACCAGATTCGGGGCTCGGCGGGCAGCGCGTGGTGGACCAGGAACGGATCCATCCAGCCGCGGTGGGCCGCGCCGACGATGAGGTAGCCGCCGGCCGGCAGGTGCTCCTGACCGCTCGTCTCGATGCGGAACCGGAACATGCCGAAGAGGACCGCCCGCGCGACCAGGCGCATGGCGCGGTAGAGCGGGGAGGCCTTCGCCTCGGGTGGACGCCCCAGCCACGCGAGGCCCTCCCTGACGCCGCCGCGGGCGGCGGCGAGCGCCTGCGGCGAGATGCGGCCGGGCGGCGGCCTGCGGCGTCGCGGGCTCGGCGATCCGCCTCCGTCCACTCAGGCCGGCGGGCTGTCGGTTGCCGACGCCGGCGCGTCCTCGTCGATGTCGCCAGCGCCGGGATGCGCCGCGGCCTCGTCCGGCTCCGGGGCCTCTTCCGGCTCGGCCGGCCGGCCGGGGCCGTGCCGGTACCAGAGCAGGGCCAGGCCGACGAGGATGAAACCCGCCGACATGATCTGGGCCGTCGGGATCCCGAAGAACGTCCAGTTGTCCGTCCGCATGAACTCGAGCACGAAGCGGGTCGTGCCGTACCAGACGAAGAAGATCAGCAGCAGATCGCCGGGGACGAGGCGCGAGGTCGCCCGCCGGGCGAGCCACAGGAGGACGAGCATCCCCACCAGGCCGGACAGCGATTCGTACGCGAAGAGCGGGTGGAAGCCGGTCGCTGCGACCGGAAACGCGTCGCAGGGATAGGCGGCGACCCGATGCTCGCAGTCGATCGCGATGCCCCACGGCAGCGAGGTCGGCGGACCGTAGAGCTCCTGGTTGAAGAAGTTGCCAAGTCGCCCGATCGCCTGCATCGCGAAGAGGCCGGGCGCCACGATGTCGGCCCAGATCGGGAAGCTGACGTTCCAGCGCCGGGTCAGGTACCAGGCGGCGATCGTGCCGGTGATGATGCCGCCCGGGACGCCGAGCCCGGAGAAGCCGGCGAATGCGTACGAGCCGTCCGGCTGGCGGGCGATCGGCAGCAGGGCGGTGATCGGGTCGGGGGCATAGACCGCCCACTGGTCGATGACGTGGTAGAGCCGACCGCCGATGAGTGCGGCGACCGCCACGACGAGCAGGCCGTTGCCGACGAGCTCGGGGTCCTGCCCGCGACGCCGCGCCTCACGGGTCAGGATGAGATAGACCGCGGTCAGCCCGAGCGCGTAGCAGATCCCGTACCAGTAGACGGGGAAGGCGCCGATCGTGAAGGCGACCGGGTCCGGAGTGATGTTGATCATCGTCGGGCCGAGTGTACGGGTCGAGGGCCGGACCTGCCGCTCCCGGCTGCCTATACTGGCGCGCGCATGACCCGTCTCCCCCTCCCCCCTGACGGCCGCCGATGAACGCGGAGTTCAACTGGTGGCTCCTGATCGTCGGGCTGGTCATCGGCGCGTCGCTGACCTGGCTCGTCATGGCCGAAACGACGCGCCGCGAGGTGGACATCGCCGAGTCCGAGCGCCGCTCGGAGGCGCTCTGGATCGCCGCGATCCTGGGTCGGGGCGGCCGCGACGTCCCGGTCGAGCGGGTCGAGGACGTCCTGCGACTCCATCGCGAGTACCTGGCAGCGCCGCCGCCGGACGAACCGGGCGAACCGGTCGAGCCGGCCGTATTCGCCCATCCCGGCGTTCCTGCCGTTCCCGCCGAACCCCTGGTACCCGCCGCTCCCGCCGACGAGGACCCCGGGCCGAAGGGACCCGACGTCGCGGAGCAGCCTGCCGAGGGCCCGTCCGTGCCGGCCGATCCGGCGCGATCCGACTAACCGGCCCCGGGTCCCCCGTTCTCCGGGCCGACTCCCCCAGGATCGTCTCCCGGCACGAACCCCACGAACAAGCCGACCGCGCCGAACCAGAAACGGCGCTGGGTCACGCCGGTCAGGCCCGCCGCGCGCATCGCGTCGGCCACCTGCGCCGCCTCGGGGACCGGGTCGATCGATTCGGCGAGGCGCTGGTAGGCCCCGCGTCGGCCGGCCATCGAGCCCGTGATGGGAACGAGGCGGCTGACCGCGGAACGGTACGCCCGGCCCCACCAGGCGGGCCGAGGCATGACCCGCTCGAGGCACACGACCCGGCCGCCCGGCCGGACGACGCGGCGCATCTCGGCCAGGGGCGGGACCATGTCGGGCAGCATCCGCAAGCCGAACGAGACCGTCGCCGCATCGAACCGACCGTCCTCGAGCGGCAGGGCCCTGGCGTCGGCGAGGACGAACTCGATCTGGACCAGGTCGCGCGTCGTGGCCGTGCCCCGCTCCACCATCCGCGGTGAGAGGTCGACCGCGACGACACGGCCGAACGGGCCGACCCTGTCGGCGAGCACCGCCGCCAGTCGCGCCGTGCCGGTGAAGACGTCGACGACCGAATCGCCCGCCCCCAGGCCGGTCGCGTCGACGGCCGCCGCCCTCCAGCGCCGGTCGCGCCCGAACGAGGCGATCCGGCTGAGCCGGTCGTAGACCGGCGCAATCTCGTCGAACAGGGCGGCCACGTCCGCGCGGCCCGCGGCGTCGCGATCGGGCGGTCCTTGCGTGACGCTTCCGTCCGCCTCAACGTGCCCGGACGATTCGTTACCTGCCGGCTCTCCGGGAGCTCGACCGGCCTCGGCCTTCCGGATCTCCGTGATGGTGTTCCGCGCGCGCTCTTCGTCTGTCGGCGTCATCGTCCCGATCAGTCGCCTGGCCCCGGAAGTGGCGTCCTCGATCCAGCCGGCTCAGGTCTCGCCGGCCAGGACGGGCTCGCCCTCGACCGACTCGCCTTCGGCCGGCACGAGCGTCACCCCGAACCGGGCGGCGTCGCCGCCGGCCGGAAGCTGCTGGACGTCGCCGACCCAGAACGCCACGACCCCGGCGAAGAACATCCGGCCGATCCGAGTTCGCTCGCCGTCGATCTCCACCCAGCAACGGTACTCCTGTCCGGCAGGCGCCGTCGGCAATCCCTCGGCGAGGATCACGAGCTCGCGCGTCCCGGGCGAGTAGAGGATCGATCCATCGGCGTCGAGCTCGCCCGCCGCGACGAGCTCGACGTGGCGGGCATCGGGCTGGCCGTCGATCCGAAGGGTCGCGGTCGCGATCCGGCCGAGCGCCGCGATCTGGTTGGCCTGGGTGGCGATCACCTGGTCCCGTGACGCGCCGACGAGCAGCGCGGTCGCGCCGATCGCGACGAGGAGAACCGCGGCGACCGCCGCGGCCCAGAGACCGGTGCGCTCCACTCCGCTCCGGGGCCGGGTCGCCGCGCGGGGCAGCGTCGCGACCGGAACCGCCCCGCCGGCGGCGGGCCGGGAGCGCCCGACCGCGCCGACGAACGCCAGCGTCCGTTCGCGCAGCTCGGGCGGCGGCAGCGATCGGACGACGGCTCGGAGCACGATCGCGTCCCGCCGGAGGCGCTCCATCTCGGCGGTGCACTCGGAACAGCCGGCGAGGTGGCCGGCGAGAGAGGCCGCCTCGCTCGTGTCGCCGGCGATCAGGCGGTCCAGCCCGCCGGGCTCGACCGCGGCGGTGAGGAGCAGCTCGCGCGCTTCAGCGTGATCCATGGTCCTCCGTCACCGTTCCCTGGGGTCGCCGGCCGGAACGCGGACGGCGGCCAGGTCGGGATCGGGCCGCTCGCCGGCCAGGACGTCGCGGAGGCGCAGCAGCGCCCGGCGCGTCCGGGTCTTGACGGTGCCCAGGGGCCAGCCGAGCCGCTCGGCAATCTCGGCCTGGGTCAGATCCGCGCCGTAGGCGAGGACGAGCGCAGTCCGCTCGTGCTCCGGCAGCTCCGCGAGCGCGTCGCGGATCACGGCCCGCAGTTCGGTGGAGGCGAGCTCTCCCTCAGGTCCGCGACCGAGGTCGGCCCCGCCCAGCACGGTCCCGCTCGAGACGAGCCGCTCGAGCGCGGCCGTGTCGTGCTCGTCGGAGCCGCTCGCTGACGAGAGCGGCACGAGATTCGGGCGCCGGCCGGCCGCCCGGAGGCGGTCGACCGTGCGGTTCCGGGCGATCGTATGCAGCCAGGCGGCCAGGGACCCTGTTCCGGGATCGAAGAGCTCTGCGCGATTCCACAGAGCGAGGAACGTCTCCTGCACCACCTCTTCTGCGACCTGCCGATCCGATGTCAACCGGATGGCGGCCGCGTAGACCGCGTCGCCGTGCCGGTCATAGAGCGCCGCCAACGCGTCCTGCGAACCTGCCGCGACCTCGCGAACGAGGGCGGCATCGTCGCCGGGAGCGTGACGGGCGCCTGTCATGGTTACGTACCGTCGGCCTCGCCGGTTTCGCTCGCAAGGGGAAGCGGTCGCCGCTCGAAGCCGCTGGAGAAGACGACGTCGGTCTCGGTCGTGAAGACGTGGCGCGTCGCCTGAACGAGACGGAGCAGCCGCTCGAGGTCGCGCGTGTCGCGAGCTCGGACCTTGATCAGGTAGTCGGCCTCGCCGGCGATGTGGTGGCACTCCTCGATCTCGGGGATCGCCGCGAAATCCTCCGTGAGGTCGGTGGCGGACGTTCCGGGTGCCTGGGTCACCCACGAGAACGCGAGGATCCCGAGGCCGACCGCCTCGGGGTCGACCACGGCCGCGTAGCCCCTGATGACGCCGCGCGCCTCGAGCTTCTTGACCCGCTCATGGGCCGATGGGCCGCTGATCCCGACGTCTGCACCAAGGTCCGCGTAGGCCTTCCGGCCGTCCCGCTGGAGGAGCTCGAGGATCCGTACGTCGTTCGCACTCAGTCGGTCGTTCGCGGCCATCTAGTACCACTTCATTAGGCGATCACGTTGACGATCAGCGATCCATTAGGTATTATCGTGCTGGACATTCTTCTGGCTGTCGACCCTTCGCACGCAGCGAGGCGGGACCTGCGGGCCCGGCGGCAACCACGCTAACGGAGGTGATCGGGATGATCGCCCTCGGACTCGGCTTCCTCGCGTTGTTCTCGCTGCTCAGCATCCTGCTGAGCACCGATGATCCGCGCCGCGTCGATCCTCGCGACGACGTCACGTTCTGGATGCGCTACGGCATCCGCTGAACCGGTCGATAGCCTAACCCACCCGGCCCCGGGGCTCCCCCGGGGCCTCGTGATTCCCGACGTCGCCGGGATCGGCCGCGATCACCACTCCCCGGCGGCCTGGCGGCGCGGCCGGCTGAGCGTGCCGGCAGGTACGTGGGCCTCGAGGCACACGACGCCCGAGCCGCCGACGAGCGCGTCGTGGGTCGTCCCGGCCGGCAGGTCGAGGCGGTCGCCGACGGCAAGCTCGATCGGTTCGCCGCGGTCGGCGAGGCCGAACCGGATCGACCCGGAAGCCACGACGAGGACCTTGTCGTAACCGTGCTCGTGGGCGGCGTAGACGTCACCCGGACCGTTCGACCAGGTCCCCGGGTCGAGGCCTTCGGCGCGCAGCCGGTCGGCGAGTCCGCCGGCGTTTCCCTCGGTCATCGGCCGATGCTACCCGGCTAGACTCTCGGGCGTGTCGACACCGCCCGAGCGACGGCTCCGCTACCTGTCCGCGGCCGACGTCCGGGCCGCGATGCCGCCGATCGACGAGCGGCTCCGTCTCGCCGAACGGACGATGACCGCGCTCGTCGGCGATGCCGAGCTGCCCCCGAAGCTCGGCGTCCATCCGCGGCCCGAAGGGTCGTTCGGCCACGCGATGCCGGCTCACCTGCGCGGCGCGGCCGGTGACGGTTCCGGGGACCTGCTCGGCGTGAAGTGGATCGCGGGGTTCCCCGGCAACCGGGCGAAGGGCCTGCCGGCGCTCCACGGCCTCGTCCTGCTCGTCGACGCGACGACCGGGGCCCCGAGCGCGATCCTGGACGCGGGCCCGGTCACCGCCGAGCGGACCGCCGCGATCTCCGGCCTCGCGATCGCCCGGTTCGCCCCCGTCGTCCACGGCCGGGCCATGCGGGTGGCCCTCATCGGTGCCGGGGTGCAGGGTCACAGCCATCTCGCGCCGATCGGGCACGTCCTGGAGGGCGCGCAGCTGGCCGCCTTCGACCGCCACCCGGAGCGGGCCGAGGCGCTCGCAGCCGCCGCACGGGCGACGCCCGGGATCGCCGCCGCGGAAGCCGCGTCGAGCGCCCGCGCCGCGATCGCCGGCGCCGACATCGTCGTCACCGCGGCCTCGTTCGGCCCGGTCCGGCAGGTCCTGATGCCGGACTGGTTGACGCGCGACGCACTCGTGGTCGCGGTGGACTACGAGACGTACTGCTCCGCCGAGGTTGCCCGCGAGGCGGCGCTCTTCCTCGTCGACGAGCGCGGCCAGTTCCTGGCCAACCGCGATGCCGGCCGGTTCGAGGGATTCCCGGAGCCCGGCGCCACGCTCGGCGAGGCGATCCTCGCCGGCACGGTCCGTCCGCCGGCCGGTCGCGTCCTCGTGAACCACCTGGGCGTGGGCCTCGCCGATCTCGTGTTCGGGGCGGCGATCCTCGCCAGGGCGGAAGCCGCGGGCCTGGGCACCGTCCTCGACCGATGAGCCGCGCAGAACCGGCGCGCCGGCGCCCGGTCCGTGGGGCAGACTGTCGCCGAACCACCTCGCAGGGGATCGCTGGCGCATGCGGCTTCTGGGCCGACTCTTCCGGTACCTGGTCGTCCTCCTCGTCGTCGTCCTGGCGGCCGTCACCGGGTTCGTCGGGGCCCTCACGATCCGCTCGCTGCCGCAGACCGAGGGCCGCCTGACGATCGAGGCGCTCGACGCGCTCGTCACGGTCCGCCGGGACGCCGCAGGCATCGCCCACATCTACGGCGACACGCCGCACGACCTGTTCCTCGCCCAGGGTTACGTGCACGCCCAGGAGCGGCTCTGGCAGATGGAGGTCTGGCGGCACATCTCGTCCGGCCGTCTCTCCGAGCTCTTCGGGGCGAGCACGCTCGACCAGGACCGCTTCATCCGGACCCTCGGCTGGCGGCAGGCGGCGGAACGCGACCTCGACGCGATCGGCGCCGAGGCCCGGGCGGCGCTCGACGCCTACGCCGAGGGCGTCAACGCCTACATCGAGCGCCATCGCGGCGGGCTCGGGCTGGCCTTCGTCGTCACGAGCCTGCGGAGCGGGGCCGGCGGCCCGAACGGCTACGACCTCGAGCCGTGGACGGCCCTCGATTCGCTCGCCTGGCAGAAGGTCCAGGCCTGGCAGCTCGGCGGCAACTTCGGTCTCGAGGTCTTCCGGCTCCTCGCCGACGAACGCCTCGGCGATCCAGCCCTCACCGATGCGCTCTTCCCCGCCTACTGGCCCCAGATGCCGGTGATCGTGCCGAGCGGTGAGACGGCTGCGTCCGGCTCGGCGCGCGGAGGGCGCCCCGCGGCCGGTTCGGTGAAGGGCGCCGCGGCGGGCCCGGCGGTGACGCTTTCGCACGAGGAGGCGGCCGCGCTGCGCGACGTCGTCGCCATCGGCGACTCGGTCCTCGCGCTCGCCGGCCTCGACTCCGGCGAGGGCCTGGCCGGCGACCATCAGGTCGGCTCGAACAACTGGGTCGTCGCCCCGTCCCTCAGCGCGAGCGGGACGGCACTCCTGGCGAACGATCCGCACCTCGGCATCGGCATGCCGTCGGTCTGGTTCATGAACGCGCTGCACTGCCGGACGGTGTCCGAGCTGTGCCGATACGACGTCGCCGGCGTCTCGTTCCCCGGCGTGCCGGGGATCGTCCTGGGCCACAACGACCGGATCGCCTGGGGTGCCACGAACGCGGGACCCGACGTCCAGGACCTCTTCCTCGAGGACGTCGACCCGGCGAACCCGGACAACTACCTCGTCGCGGGCCGATCCGTTCCGTTCACGACCCGGACCGAGACGATCGAGGTAGCCGGCGGCGAGGACGTCGTCCTGACGGTCCGCGAAACCGGCCATGGACCGCTCGTCAACGACGTCGACCCGCGTCTCGAGGACGTCCCGCCGCTCGCCCTCCGGTGGACGGCCACTGCCGAGGTGGACGGCACGTTCGAGGCGATCCTGCGCCTCAACACCGCTCGGGACTTCGCGGAGTTCCGGGCAGCGTTCGCGACCTACGGCTCGCCCTCCCAGAACTTCGTCTACGCCGACGTCGAGGGTCACATCGGCTACGTCCTGCCCGGCCTCGTCCCGATCCGGGCCGATCCGGCGGACCGCGGCGCCCGCGTCCGCTCGGGGTCCGACGGCGCGCACGAGTGGACCGGCTACGTCCCGCGCGAGGAGCTGCCGTTCCTGCTGGACCCGCCGAGCGGCGTCATCGCCACGGCGAACAACGCGATCGTGGACGCCGGTTATCCCTACTTCGTCGGGTCAGAGTGGGACCCCGGCTACCGGGCGGCCAGGGTCCTCGAGCTCCTCGGCGATGCCGCCGAGAACGAAGGCGTCACGATGGGCGCCATCCGCGAGATCCAGGGCGACGTTCGGGTCCCGCGCTCGGACTTCGTCCGGCCGGCCCTCGAGAGTGCTGCGCCGTC
>DASTVH010000137.1:0-5250 GCA_035759195.1 Candidatus Limnocylindrales bacterium | reverse complement strand
ATGACCCCGGAGCAGATCGAGTACGTCTCGTCCTGGAAGCACGGCACGTAGGCCGCGGCTGGGGCCCGCGGGGCTCGGGGGCCCGCGCCGCCCGCGCCGCCCGCGCCGCCCGCGCCGCCGAATTCACCGCGACTCCCTATGACCGTGGGTGCATACCGGTCCCGGCTGGAGGATTGGCGACCCGGCCACCACGCGAACCCACGTCCGATTTCGGAGTCCGAGATCGCCGGCGGCGGAGGGGGTGGCTCGCGCGACGTGCGAAATCGGCGCATTCGGCTCGTTGGCGGCGGGCCCGGGCAGCGCCTCCGCCGGCCCGGGCGGCGGGCCTCGGCAGCGCCCCCCGCCAGCGGGCCGCAAGATGACGAAGCGCCTCAGGACCTACACTGCGGTCGTGGTGTGGAGGACGCCGGCGTCGGAGCCGGCCGGACAGGGGGGCGGTCGGTGACGAACACGCGGGTGGCGCCCTACGGCGCCTGGTCGTCCCCCTTCCCGATCTCACTGCTGACGGAGGGCGTTGTCGCGCTCACCGAGGTCAGCGCGGCGGGCGGGGTCCGCTGGTGGCTCGAGGGCCGGCCGGACGAGTCGGGTCGCCAGGTATTGGTTCGCCGCGACGCCGACGGCACCGAGACGCGCCTCACGCCCGAGGGCTTCAACGTCCGCAGTCGCGTCCACGAGTACGGCGGCGGGGCATGTCTCGTGGCCGACGGCGGCGATCTGGTCGTCGTCTCGGACTTCGCGACCGGCCGCCTCCATCGGGTGACCATGCCGGGGGAGCTGCTGCCGCTGACGCCCCCGAACCGGCAGTGGCGCTTCGCCGACGTCGTTCACGATCCGACGCGAAACCGGCTCATCGGAGTCCGCGAGGACCACGAGCCCGACACGCTCGCGCGCCACGGCGAGGCCGAGAACTCGATCGTCGCGATCGATCTCGGCGACGGCTCCGTGACGGTCCTCGTCGAGGGCGCCGACTTCTTCGCGGCGCCTCGCCTCGCCCCCGACGGCAATCGTCTCGCCTGGCTCGAGTGGCGCCATCCGAACCTGCCGTGGGACGGCACCGAGCTTCGCCTCGCCGACCTGGCCGGCGACGGGTCGGTGGCCGCGGCGCGCACGATCGCCGGCAGCCCGACCGACTGGATCTCCCAGCCCCGCTGGTCGCCCGAGGGCGTCCTTCACTTCGCCGCCGAGCCGACCGGCTGGATGAACCTCTACCGCCTCGCCGGGGACGAGATCGAGCCGGTCGCCGCGATGGAGGCGGAGGTCGTCTATCCCGACTGGCAGTTCGGCTACTCGACGTACGGCTTCCTGCCCGACGGCTCGATCGTGGTCGTCGCCCGGAGCGGCGGTCGGGACCGGCTCTGCCGCATCCGTGCCGGCATCGTCGAGGAGATCGCCGTTCCATTCACCGAGATGAGCAATGTCGCAGTCGACGGCGACCGCGTCGTGCTGCGAGCCGCCTCCCCGACCGCTTCCCCGGCGATCGTCGAGCTCGACCCGTCGAGCGGCATCCGGACCGTCCTCCGGCGCTCGATGACCGCCGAGTTCGACCCGGCCGACATCGCCGTGCCGCAGCCCGTCGAATTTCCGACGAGCGGCGATCGGACCGCGTTCGGGCTCTACTACGCACCGACGAACCGTTCGTTCCGGGGACCCGACGGTGCGCTGCCGCCGCTCATCGTCACGAGCCACGGCGGCCCGACCGCGGCCGCCAACTCGGCGTTCACGGTGCTCGCCCAGCTGTTCACGAGCCGTGGGTTCGCGGCGCTCGACGTCGACTACGGAGGGAGCACCGGCTACGGCCGCGACTACCGCAAGCGGCTCGAGGGGCAATGGGGCGTCGTCGATCTCGACGATTGCGTCGCGGGCGCCCGCTGGCTCGTGGAGCAGGGCCTCGTCGATCGCGATCGGGTGGCGATCCGCGGCGGGAGCGCGAGCGGGTACACGACGCTCTGCGCGGTGACGTTCTCGGACGCCTTCAAGGCCGGCACGAGCTACTTCGGGATCGGCGATCTCGAGACGTTCGCCAGCCAGACCCACAAGTTCGAGTCGCGCTACCTCGATCGGCTCGTCGGGCCGTACCCGGAGCGCAAGGACCTTTACCGCGAGCGGTCGCCGCTCAACTTCACCGACCGCATCTCGTGTCCCGTCCTCGTCCTCCAGGGCGCCGAGGACCGCATCGTCGCGCCGGCCCAGGCCGAGCAGATCGTCGATACGCTGTGGGAGAAGCGGCTGCCTCACGCCTACCTGCTCTTCCCGGGCGAGGATCACGGCTTCCGCGCCGCGGAGAACATCATCCGCTCGTTCGAGGCGGAGCTGTCGTTCTACGGCCAGGTCTTCGGCTTCACCCCGGCGGACCCGATCGAGCCGATCGAGGTCCAGTTCCTCGCCGAGGCCGGGAGCCGCCCCGAAACGTGATCGCGGCCGCCACCAGCGAGGGGGCGGCCGGCGGCTCGGCGGCGCCGATCGGTGCGATCGAGGTCGTCCTGCTCCTCCTCCTCGCGGCGACGGCCCTGGCGATCCTCGCCCGCCGGATCGGCATCCCGTACCCGATCCTGCTCATGCTCGGCGGCCTGGCGCTCGGCTTCGTGCCGAGCCTCCCGCCAATGGAGCTCGAGCCGGATCTCGTGTTCCTGCTGTTCCTGCCGCCGATCCTGTTCGGGGCCGGCTACTTCACCTCGATCCGCGACTTCCGGGCGAACCTGCGGCCGATCGCCCTCCTGTCGGTCGGGCTCGTCCTGGCCACGACCGTCGCCGTCGCCGCCGTCGCCCAGGCGCTGATCCCCGGACTGGGCTGGGCGGCGGCGTTCGCCCTCGGAGCGATCGTCGCGCCGCCCGACGCGGTGGCCGCAACCGCGATCTTCCAGCGGCTCGGCGTCCCTCGCCGTGCCGTCACGATCCTCGAGGGCGAGAGCCTCGTCAACGACGCGACCGCGCTCGTCGCGTATCGGTTCGCCGTCGCCGCCGCCCTGAGCGGCACGTTCTCGATCGTCGACGCGGGGACCAGCTTCGTCCTCGTCGCGGTCGGCGGCGTCGCCTTCGGGCTCGTCGTCGGTGTCGTTGTCGCTGCGATCTTCCGGCGCCTCGACGATCCGGTCTTCGAGATCGTCATCTCGTTCCTCGCTCCGGCGGCGGCCTATGTCCCCGCGGAGCATCTCGGCGTGTCCGGCGTTCTCGCGGCCGTGGCCGCCGGCATCTACACCGGGCGCCATGCGTCGCGGACGCTGAGCTCGTCGGGGCGCGTCGGCGGGGCGGCCGCGTGGCAGGTCCTGCTGTTCCTGATCAACGGCAGCGTCTTCATCCTGATGGGCGTCCAGCTGCCCTCGATCCTCGCCGGCATCGCCGACCGGCCGGTCGGCGAGTTGGTCGGCCTCGCCGTCGCGGTCTCGCTCACGGCGATTCTCGTCCGGATCCTGTGGGTCTTCCCGGGGACCTACGTGCCGCGCCGGCTGAGCGCCGGGATCCGCGAGCGCGAGGCTCCGCCGCCGCCGCGCAACGTGTTCCTCGTCGCGTGGGCGGGGATGCGCGGCGTCGTCTCCCTCGCCGCGGCCCTGGCCCTGCCGCTGGACTTCCCGGAGCGCGACCTGCTGATCTTCCTGACGTTCGGGGTGATCCTGGCAACACTCGTCGGCCAGGGGCTGACGCTGCCGCTCGTCATCCGCGGCCTCGGAATCGTCGGCGACGACGGCGACGAGCAGGAGGAGGCCCAGGCGCGCCAGGTCGCGGCCGAAGCCGCGGTCCGCCGGATCGACGAGCTGGCCGCAGAGTGGCCGGGTCACCTCGAGCTGATCGAGACGCTGCGCGGTCAGTACGGACACCGCGCCCGCGATCTCGAGATCCACCACGCCGAGGGTCCGACCGACGAGTCGGAGCAGGAGCTGCTCGAACACCGCGCGATCCGCCGCGGCGTCATCGACGCCGAGCGAGAGGCGCTCGACGGGCTCCGCGAGGCGGGCGCGATCCGCGACGAGATCTACCGACGGCTCGAACGCGATCTCGATCTCGATGAGCTGCGGATGGAGGCGTAGGCCTCAATCCCTCAGTGGTGATCCGCGTACAGGTCCGCCGCGAGCCGGCTGAAGAACACATCGCCGCTGATCGCCGCGAGCGTCCGGAGCTGCCAGATGTGGATCGCGTGGTAGTGCTCGTGCTGCGTCCGGTGGACCAGGTCGTAGAGGCTGATCCCGCCGGGAACCCGGTAGTTGCCGGCCCGCCGGCGCATCGTCGCCAGGGCTCCCTGGAGGAGCTGCGCCGCCGCCGGGTCGCGGGTCAGCCGCTCGTAGTCATAGATGCCGAAGAGCGCGAAGTTGAATCCGTTGAGGACGTGGGTCGGACGTGCCGACGGATACTCCTCGAGCCAGAGGTCCTCGTTCGCGACGTACGAGACCCAATGGCGCCGCTTCGGCCCGAGCAGGCGGAACGCCGCGAAGACGGAGCTGGCCGTCTCGGCGTGGCGGTAGTCGCCGGTCACCCGGTACAGCCGGACGAAGAGCGACAGTGCGAATCCCTGGCTGTATGCCGACACCCACGGCGCCGTCAGCCGCTCGGCCGGGTAATCGAAGCCGTAGGGCAGGAACAGCGCCCCGTCCCTGGTGATCCCGATCTCGCGGAGCTTCGCCGCCCGGACGAGCGCCCGATCGAGATAGCCGGTGTTGCCGGTCCGGACGTAGGCGTCCACGAACCGCACGCCGTCCGAAGCAATGTTGCCCGGCGAGTAGTAGTTCTTGCCGTTGACGACCTTGTACGGGATGCCCGAGGCATCCGAGTTCGGCGGCGTTGCCAGGCGGGGCAGCGACAGCCCGTTCGTCGGCAGGGCGGCCCATTCAAGGGTCCGGATCTGGTAGGAGGCGGCCCGGAACGGCCGTGGCGCCAGCGGGGCGAACGGAGCGAGCGTTGCCCGTGAGTGGATGTCGGCGGGGTCGAGGGGCGTCCAGTGGACGCTTCCGCCGACGACGGGCTCGCGGCCGGCGGCCGGCGGCGCGGCAACACCGAGACAGACGGCGGCGAGGAGCATCGCGAGGAACCTGCGCCCGTTCACCGTCGGACCGTACGCCGCCGGCGTTCGATCGTCGTCGCGTCCCGCGGGCCCGGCAGGCCGGCCGATCGCCTCGCACGGTCGCGAATGCGCTCCAGGCCCCGCCGCACGTCTGCGAAGCTCGTCGTGAGCGGCGAAAGTCCGAGGCGGATCGAGTCCGGCGCGCGGAAGTCTGGGACCACGCCGGCGGCGATCAGCCCGGACGTCAGTTCCCGGGCGTC
>DASTVH010000136.1:0-2362 GCA_035759195.1 Candidatus Limnocylindrales bacterium | reverse complement strand
CCTGGCGGACAACGTCGACGCGATCATCGTCGTGCCCAACGACCGGGTCGGCGAGGTCCTTGCCGATGACGCCTCGCTCGAGGCGGCGTTCCAGGCCCTCGACGACGTCCTGCTCCACGCGGTCCGCGGCATCATCGAGCTGATCACCGCACCGGGCGTCATCAACCTCGACTTCGCTGACATCCGTTCGGTCATGGCCGACGCCGGTCCGGCGCTGATCGGCCTCGGCCACGGCAGCGGCCCGGATCGGACGGTGGAGGCGGCCCGTCAGGCGATCGACAGCCCGCTCCTCGAGGCAAACATGGAGGGCGCCCGCGGGATCCTCTTCAACGTGGCCGGCCCGCCCGACCTGCGCCTGGCCGAGGTCCGCGCCGCCGCCGAGGAGATCCGCCGGCGGGCCGACCCAGAAGCGAACATCATCTTCGGCACGAGCGTGCGTCGCTCGCCCGGCGACGACGTGCTGATCACGCTGATCGCGACGGGCCTCGCCGGACACGTCGAGCGGCGGCCGGCGGTCGCCGAGATCATCAAGGCGGTCGATACGCCGACGGAGCGGGACCCCACGCCGTCCGAGATCGAGCCGGGCCCGATCGAGCCAGCGCCGGAGCCTGCACCGCTGGAGCCGGCCGCCGCGGTCGCGGCCGAACCGAGGCGCGCCCCGAAGCGGCCCGCCCGACCGATCAAGCCTCGTTCCGCGGTCGAGGCGCCGGCACCGGCGACGCCGCCTCCGCCGGCCGACCAGGCGTCGGTCGCGGCTTCCGCTGACGACGAGGATCTCGACGTGCCGAGCTTCCTGCGCCACCGCCGCCCCTCGACCGATCGCGCCTGAGGCGCGGGTCGGGATCCGCGCGCGTCAGCTCCGACCGGTCAGCGCCAGAGGTAGATCGGGCGGCTCTCGTCGAGCGGGACCGGGGCCTGGATCGCGACCATCAACGCGACGCGCGGGCCCAACGATCGCCCGACGACGAAGACGTCGCCGAGCGAGCCGCGCGGGTCGGCGATCCCGGCGACGTGGGTTGCTGGATCGCGCCACTCGTGACGGATCGCGTCCCACAGGTGCCGGCCCGCCGCAGCGTGACCCGGCGCGTGCCACGCGAGAGACAGTTCGATCGAACGGATCACGCGATCCGCCGGCAGGATCGAGAACACCCGCGAGAGTAGCGCGAGTGGGACCGGGACCCGCTCGATGTGATCGGTCATGATCCGGAACCGCTCCGTGACCGAAGCGCCCGCGACGATGGTCCCATCGGGCCGGACCGCGACGCGGTACTGGCGGATCGGAAAGCCGAGGGCGGTCCGGGCGTGCGCGGCCGCCAGGCTGCTCGGCGTCTGGGGCGGGTACAGGCCGTACCCCGAGTAGAACGCGTTCACGCCGGCCACGACCTCCTCGACGTCGTCGTCCTCGATGGGCCGCACGACGATCGGCGACCTTGCCGGCGCCCGGGAGGACACGCGCCCGATCACGATCCGCAGCGGCCCGCTGACCTGCGACGCCCAGCGCCGAGCAGTGGCCAGCGACGCCTCGTTCGTCGCGTCGATCCCCGCCGATATCACTCCGTCGCCACCGAACCGGCGCCGCGCCTCGGCGATTCGCCACTCTGCCAGGCGCCGGCCGAGACCGCGCCGCCGGACGTCATGGCGCACCTTGAGGTTCTCGAGGTGGGCGCAGGGGAACGTCCCATCGCCCAGCTGGACCTCGTCGATGAACGCCGTCGCCATCCCGACGATCTCGTTGCCGTCCGGCGTGGTCGCGACGACGCCGAACATGTCGGGGTGCTGGGCGACCATCGCCGCCACCACGTCGTGGCCGTAGTGGGTGGTCAGGGCCATCGCCGTGGTCTGGGCCTCGCCGCGGATCAGGGCATCGATCGCGGGACCGTCCGAAGCCTCCAGGGGACGGAGGGCGAAGTCCGTCACCGCCCGCTCCCGTCGCCGGGTTCGGGGGCGTCACGAACGGGGGTCGCCGGGAGCCAGCCGGGAATCGTGGTGCGCAGGCCTGCCGTCATGACGCCATCCTCGCCGCGATGGGCGCGGAAGACAACACTGCCGGGTTCTGGCTGCGAATCTGCCCGAAAGGGCACGGTTGGACGGCCCGTCGATCGTCCGATATCGCACGGCGCCGGAAACCACCGGTCGATTCCGCCGCGACGATCTCGGACTCCGATTTCGAACGATGTCGTGGGACGTGCGCGGCCCGGTCAGGCGGCAGGGTCGGTCGACCGCTCAGCTGCTGGTGCGGTCCAGGCGCTGGAGCAGGTCGTGCGCGGCGAGCTCGATCGCCTTGTGACGCCACTCCGAGGCGCGGTAGACGCAGGCGATCAGGGCCGTCCGGTGGACCCGCCGGAAGTCGCCGTAGACGAAG
>DASTVH010000135.1:0-8333 GCA_035759195.1 Candidatus Limnocylindrales bacterium | reverse complement strand
CCCAGGCAGCGAAGTGGCCGCCTTTGTCGACTTCGCTGAAGTAGATCAGGTTGGGGTAGGCCTGCTCCGTCCAGCTCCGCGGCGCCTGGTACTGCTCGCCGGGAAAGACGGTCATTGCCACCGGAATAGAAACGCCCTTCGCGTCGAAGAAGCCGCCCCTGTATTCCCAATAGAGGCGCGACGCGGAGACCCCTGTGTTCGTGAACCAGTAAAGCGTGATGTTGTCGAGGATCTCGTCGCGAGTCAGTTCGCCCGTGGCGCTCGTCGTACGGTCCAGGGCAGCCGTGACTGCCGCCGCCGGCTGGCCGTCGGCGTCGTTGTGGTCGAGCAGCCAGGCGGCCAGGCCGACCGGCGACTCCACGATGCCGTACAGGGTCTGCGGGCGTGCCGCCATCATCCGGGCGTACTCGACCTGCTTGTAGGTCCGAATCAGCTGCTCATAGGCCCGCCGTTCCTCGGCCGAGAGACCGGCTGGCGGTGGCTCGCCGGCCAGGGAAGCCCTGTCGACGTCCGCGGGAACGGTCGCAGGCATGTTGGTGTGGATGGCGAGCAATCCATCGGGTGCCTGCAAGCCCATCTGGTCGACGACGAACGCTCCCCAGTCGCCGCCCTGAGCGACGTAGCGGCTGTAGCCGAGGCGCTTCATCAGCTCTGCCCATGCCCGACCCATGCGCTCGGGGCCCCAACCTGTCCTCGTTGGCTTCCCTGAGAACCCGTAGCCCGGCATCGACGGAATTACCACGTGGAACGCGTCTGACGGACTCCCGCCATGTGCCGTTGGATCGGTCAACGGCTCGATGATCTTCAGCTGCTCGATGATCGAACCTGGCCATCCGTGATTGACGATGAGGGGCAACGCGTCTTCATGTTGCGAACGAAGATGGATGAAGTGGATGTCGAGTCCATCGATCTCGGTGATGAACTGGGGCAGCGCGTTCAGGCGCGCCTCCACTTTCCGCCAGTCATAGTCGGTCGCCCAATAGTGCGCGAGCTTCTGGATCATCGCGAGCGGCACGCCCTGGGATTGATCCGGGACCGTCTCCTTCTCGGGCCAGTTCGTCGCTACAAGTCGCTGCCGGAGCGCATCGATCGCCTCCTGCGGAACGTTCACCGTGAAGGGCCGGATGACCCGGTCATCGGCTGCGCCGACCGGTCCTCGTGTGGGGGCGGTGGTGAACATCACGGTGCCTCCTGATGCTTTGCAGATCCGTCGCCATCGGGCGTGGGGTTTGGCATTGGGCTGGGGCGTCCGCGTGTGAGATCGGCGGCCGGCGGTACGGCGGATAGCTCGCGACGACTTCGTCGCGAAGGTCTGCGAATTCGCGGGCCCGACCGTCGACGCTCGTTGCGAAGACCCATGTCAAGCGCTCCTGGGAAACGCGTGTCGCCCTTGCACGGCTGGACAGCCACCACGGTGGCCCTGGTTCGACCGAGTCGCGCCCGTGGAACCTACTGGTCGACGCACGGGTTCCCGGGGCGGGCGAGTGAGTGACCGTCGACGCCCCGGATGAGGACGATCGACGAGGCTCGTTGTCTGAGATTCGCGCAGCCCAACCCTTGGTTAGTGGGGCCGTGGGAGTAGATAGACCGCTAGGCGTAGAGTGTGCTAGGCGTCCCGGTGAACGGCGGGCGAAGGTCGCTCACGTCGCGAACGGGGTCGGGACGATGGCGAGCGACCGTGCGATCGGCGAGCGACTCCGAATCACGGCTCCGAGGCAGGAGCGCCGAGTGCGCGCGGCTTGATCGGCTCATCTCCGACGCGCGGAGCGGCAGCAGCGGCGCTCTCGTGGTTCGCGGCGAGGCCGGGGTCGGCAAGACAGCGCTCCTCGACTACCTCCTCATCCACGCCGCCGGGTGCCGGATCGCGCGAGCGGCCGGCATCGAGTCCGAGATGGAGCTGGCCTTCGCCGGGCTCCACCAGCTCTGCGCGCCGTTCCTCGACCGGCTCGTGCACCTCCCGGCGCCGCAGCGTGAGGGGCTCGGGACGGCGTTCGGGCTGCGGCTCGGCGAGCCGCCTGATCGGTTCATCGTCGGGCTCGCCGTCCTGAGCCTGCTCTCGGACGTGGCCGAAACGCAGCCATTGGTCTGCCTCGTGGACGACGCCCAATGGCTGGACCGAGCCTCGACACAAGTGCTGGGCTTCGTGGCGCGTCGCCTGGCCGCCGAGTCGGTTGTCATCCTTTTCGGGATTCGCGACCCGGCCCACCACGCGGATCTGGCCGGTCTGCCGGAGTTGAGGATCGGGCCGCTCCGTGTGGCCGACGCTCGCGCGCTCCTGGCGTCCGTCATCCCGGGCAGGCTGGACGTGTCGGTCCGCGACCGGATCGTCGCCGAGGCCCGCGGCAACCCACTTGCGCTGCTGGAGTTGCCGCGAGCATGGACGCCTGCCGCATTCGCCGGAGGCTTCGGGTTGCCCGACGCCGCATCGGTCGCGGGACGGATCGAGGAGAGCTTCCGCCGCCGCCTGACTCCGCTCCCGGATCACAGCAGACGGCTCTTGTTGGTGGCGGCGGCGGAACCGATTGGTGACCCAGCCCTGGTTTGGGCCGCCGCTGACCGCCTTGCGATCCCCGCCGGGGCGGTAGGACCAGTGATCGCGGCGGGCCTTCTCGAGGCCGGGCCACAGCTCGGGTTCCGGCACCCGCTGGTGCGCTCGGTGGTCTATCGGGAGGCCACGCACGAGGACCGCCGGCTCGTGCACGCCGCACTAGCCCAGGTAACGGACCCCACGCTGGATCCGGATCGGCGCGCCTGGCACCTAGCGGCGGCGGCGGCAGAGCCCGACGAGGAGGTCGCTGCCGAACTCGAGCGATCGGCTGGGCGCGCACGGGCTCGTGGCGGAGTCGCCGCGGCGGCCGCGTTCCTGCAGCGCGCCGTCGGTCTGACACAGGATCATGCCAGGCGTGCCGAGCGCGCATTGGCCGCGGCCCAGGCGAGCCTGCAGGCAGGCTCGTTCGACGCAGCTCTCGAGCTCCTGACCACGGCGGAGGCCGGAGAGCTCAACGAGATCCAGCGTGCCCTGATCGACCTGATGCGTGCTCAGCTGGCGTTCGTTTCGAGCCGAGGCAACGAGGCGACGCCGCTGTTGCTCGCGGCCGCCCGCCGCCTCGAGCCGCTCGACATCAAAGTCGCGCGCGAAACGTACCTGGACGCATTCTCCGCAGCGCTGTTCGGAGCCCGGCTCAACAATGGTGTCGGCCTGGCGGAGGTGGCAGCGGCCGCTCGAACCGCGCCTCGGCCGACGGACGATGAGGCGTCGTCCGCTGATCTGCTCCTTGACGGGCTCGTCGCGCTTGCTGACGCCTACGACAAGGCGATCGTGCCCTGTCGGGACGCCTTACGGAAACTCTCGAGCGACACGATCCCGCCCCAAGAACGACTGCGCTGGTTGTGGCAGGGCGGTGTCGTCGCCCTGGAACTGTGGGACGACGAGAGCGCGTTCTCCTTGTCGCACCGCGGGGTGCAGATCGCTCGGGAAACGGGCACGCTGAGCGAGCTGGCACTCGCACTCAGCGCCCACATCCCGGTCCTCGTGTTCTGCGGCGAGATCTCCCCTGCCGTCTCGGGAGTCGCAGAGACAGAGTCGGTCGAGGAGGCGACGGGAGCCCGCTCGGCGCCGTATGGGGCCTTGATTCTCGCCGCCTGGCGAGGTCAGGCGCGCAGGGCTCGCGAGCTGATCGAGATGACGACCCGCGAGGCCGGCGCTCGCGGCGAGGGAATAGGACTCGCCGTCAGCGAGTACGCCCGCGCGGTCCTGTGCAACGGCCGCGGGGATTACGAGGAGGCCCTCGCCGCCGCCGTCTCCGCCAGCGAGCACCGGGAAGCCGTCGTCGAGAATTGGGGGTTGAGCGAATTGGTCGAGCCGGCCACACGAACCGGGCGAACCGACCTGGCCACCGACGCCCTGAATCGGCTGGCTGCGAAGGCGAGCGCGACCGGAACCGCCTGGGCGCTCGGGATCGAGGCTCGTTCACGGGCCCTGCTGAGCCGGGACGACGTCGCGGCTGGGCTATTCGGCGAAGCTATCGAGCACCTGAGCCACACTCGGGTGCGCGCCGAGCGAGCGCGTACCCACCTGCTCTTTGGGGAGTACCTACGACGGACGAATCGTCGGGTGGATGCGCGCCGCGAATTGAAGGCCGCATTCGAGATGTTCAGCGCGATGGGCATGGAAGGCTTCGCGGAGCGCGCCCGCCGCGAACTGCTCGCCACTGGTGAGAAGGTGCGCAAGCGCAGCCTCGGGACCCGCGACCGACTGACGCCCCAGGAGGACCAGATCGCACGCCTCGCCGGCGACGGTCATTCCAACCCCGAGATCAGCGCCCGGCTGTTCCTGAGTCCGCGGACCGTCGAGTGGCATCTCCACAAGGTGTTCGGCAAGCTCAGCGTCTCGTCGCGCAAGGAGCTCCGCGAGGCGCTCTCAACCGAGACTCGGACTGCCGTCGGAGCGTAGGGCTCGTCCCGGCCTGCGCGTGCGCCGCGGGTCAAGGCACCAGACCAGTGTCTTCCACGGGCGCGATCCGCCGCCGCACGCGCGATCGTGTTCGCAGCACGCGTCGCGGGCTGCGAACGCACCAACGAGCAAGGAGATCCGCCCGTGGACATGAAACTGGAGGTGGTCGTGCTCCCCGTACGCCACGTGGACCACGCAAAGGCCTTCTACCGGTCGGCCGGGTTCCGCGAGGATATCGACTTCGCCTCGGGCGACGACTTTCGCGTCGTCCAGTTCACGCCTCCAGGATCAGAGGCGTCCATCGTCTTTGGGAAGGGGATCACGTCCGCGCCTCCTGGATCCGTCCATGGGCTGCTGCTCGTGGTCGCCAACATCGAGGCGGCCCGCGCCGAGCTCCTCGTCCGTGGGGTGGATGTTGGGGAGGTGTTCCATGACATGGGCGGCGTCTTCTATCGCCTTTCGCCCGCGTACGAGGTCCCGGGACCCGACCCGGCGGTACGTGACTACGCTTCGTTTGCCCGCTTCTGCGACCCGGACGGCAACGGTTGGGTCATCCAGGAGGTGAAAGAGCGGGCACCGGGCCGATGACTTCTTGAAGGCGGGCCGACCTACTGGTGCGATGATGACCTTCACGATGGACCGACCGCGGGCCGAGGCCGCCCTGGGAACTGAGCCGATCCGCACGATCGGCCGGCAGGAGCTGAAGACCAAGCTCGATCGGGGGGATGACTTCAGGCTGATCATGGCGCTCAACCGCTGGGCCTTCGATGCGAAGCACATCCCCGGCTCGGTCCACTTCGATACGCCCGATGAGCTCTATGCCGCGGTGCAGCCCGATGACGACATCGTCGTCTACTGCTCGCACGTCGACTGCCTCTCGAGCGTGGCGCTGTATCGCGATCTGGTCCGGCGCGGCTACCGGAACGTGCGGCGCTACTCGGGCGGGCTGCTGGACTGGGAGGACGCCGGCCTCCCGGTCGAGGGCGAGTTCGCGACGTCGCCATGAGCCACGGGGTACTACAGACGCCGGCTCCGCCACCGGGCCATCCGTACGCCGCCGAGATCGAGGCTGAGCGGCGCGGATGGTATGAGCTCGTTTACGTTGTTCGGTCCCTGACGCCGGAGGAATGTCTCGAGCCGGGCTACTACCGGAACCCGGACTGGACCGTCCGCGACGTCGTCTCCCACCTCGGTACGTGGCTCGCAGAGGCACAGATCCAGTTCCAGCGGATCGGCGCGGGAACCTATGGGGGGCACGACGTCGACATCGAGGCTCTCAATGCGGCATTCCTCGAGGCGATGCGCGACCAGCCATGGGACGTCGCCTGGGTCCAGGCGCAGGCCGGCCGCAGCCGGATGGTCGCGGAGTGGTACGCGCTTGCCGAGCCGACCGACGAGGCCGCCTGGTGGATCCGCAAGTCGGGCGGCGATCACTTCGCCGAGCACCTCGGTCGACTGCAGGAGTGGGCAGCCGAGCTCATCGCCCGGCGCACTCCGGACAACCACGCTGATTGGCTCGACCTGGGTTCCGACAGACCCGCACGGGGCGACGAAAGCACCGCCCGGAGCGACGCGAGATGAGCGAGCGAATCGTCATCCTTGGCGGCGGCTTCGCAGGAGTGTCGACCGCCCAGGAGCTTGCGAAGCGCCTGCGTCGGGAAAAGCGGCTCGCGCGCCGCCCGCAGGAACCCGGCGTGTCGGTCACCTTGATCAACCGCGAGAACTACTTCGTGTTCCAGCCGCTGCTCGCCGACATCATCTCCGGCGCAATCGAGACGACCCACGTCGTGGTGCCGCTCCGCCGCATGCTCCGGGACGTCGAGGTCGAGGTCGGCTACGTCGTTGACATCGACCCCATCGGCAGGTCGGTCGTGGTCCGCCGCCGCGAGAGCGGGCGCGAGTTCCGCGTCGACTACGACGCCCTGGTCGTTGCGCTCGGGAGCATGACCGACTTTCGGGCCGTGCCCGGCATGGCCGAGCACGCGGTCGGCGTGCGAACGCTGGGCGACGCCTTCTATCTGCGCAACCGGGCTCTCTCGATGCTCGAGGAGGCCGCCAACGAGTCGGAAGCCGAACGGCGCGACGCCCTGCTCACCTTCGTCGTCGTCGGCGGCGGCTCGACCGGTGTCGAGGTGGCGGCCGAGCTCGAGGACCTGCTGCGCTCCGCCCACCGCACCTTCGCCAACCTGCCGTCGCCGCGCGTCGTGCTCGTCCACAGCCGAACCTACGTCGTGCCGGAATTCGGGGAGCGACTCGGTCGGTACGCGACGAAGAAGCTCATGCAGGCCGGCGTCCGGGTGGTCCTGGGTCGCCGGTTGACCCGCGTGGATGCCGATCGGGTGGAGTTGGACGACGGCAGCGTCATCCGGACCGCGACGGTCGTCAGCACGGTCGGCAACGCGCCACACCCGATCCTCAAACGGTTGGATGGTGCGCTGGACGAGCGCGGCTGGCTCAAGCCCGACACGACGCTCGCGCTGCCCGGGTTCCACCGGGTCTGGGCCCTCGGCGACGTCGCCTCGATCGTCGATCCGCGGACCGGGCGGCCGATGCCTGCGACCGCCCAGCACGCGGTTCGGGAGGGGCCGCACGCGGCCCGCAACATCCTTGCCGTGCTCGCCGGAGGCGCGCCGACGCCGTTCGCGTACAGCCAGCAGGGCATGCTCGTGTCTCTCGGGCGGTTCCGTGGGGTCGGCGAGATCCTCGGCATCAAGGTGTCCGGGTTCCTCGCCTGGTCCCTGTGGCGGGGGTACTACCTGCTCCGCCTGCCAAGCCTCGAGCGCCGCCTCCGCGTCGCGATCGATTGGACGCTCGAGCTCTTCCTCGGCCACGACGTCATCGGGATCAACATGCGCCGAACGCGCACGCGCCCGGGCGAACCCGTCGGCGAGATCGAGGGCGAACCGGTCTCGGTCGGCGCCCGCGCGGACGCAACCGACGAGATCGTGGTCTGATCGCGGGGCGATGACGCCGCGGCATGGGGCTGCGACGCGGCCTGGGACCGCTGGGATCGCCGCCCCGCCTCAGCCCCCGGTCAGGAAGCTTCGAGCCACGACGCCTGCGCCGATCGCGGCGGCGAGCGTCATCGCGACGGCGATCCGCCGGGTGCCTTCTTGGCGGGCGAGATATCGTGTTGCCAGCGGCCCGACGACCAGGACGGCTCCGTACACCACGTGGAGTGGATCCGAGGGTCCCCTGCCCATGGCGACGAGCACCACACCCCCGACCGAGGCGGCCAATGCGGTCCCGAGCTGGAGCAGGATCGCTCGGTCCAGCCAGGCCCGCGAACTCACGCCGAGCGCGACCGCGAGGCCGGCCGTGAGGAGTGCCGCGATCCCGGCGGCGGCCGCCCACGCGAGGACGACGTGAACGTCGGTCATCGCGGGCACCGTAACGCATCGACCGGCCGCCAGCCGATCCGGGCGACCCAAGTCACCCGCGACGGCTCGCCACTGCGGACCTTCGGCGGCTGGCTGTGTGTCCTCGCGATCGTCGGCGGAGCCGTCATCGCGTTCGGGGGCGCTCCAGGACCCGGAACGCGCGACCCGGTCGCCCGCGAGACCGTCGCGACCGCGGCCGAGGCGATACCAGCCGCGGCGCTCTATACGCAGAGCTGCGCGAGCTGCCACGGGCCGCAAGGGGAGGGCACGGCGGCCGGCCCGTCGCTCGTCGGCGTCGGCGCCGCGTCGGTCGACTTCTACCTGCGGACCGGCCGGATGCCTCTCGGAGCGCCCGAGCAGCGGCCGGTCCGCCAGGATCCGATCTTCAGCGAGGCCGAGATCGCCGCCCTCGTCGAGTACGTCGCCGCGTTCGGCGCGGGCGAGGGTCCCGGGATCCCGACGGTCCGGGGCGGCGGCGACGTCGGCCGGGGCTACGAGCT
>DASTVH010000134.1:0-2782 GCA_035759195.1 Candidatus Limnocylindrales bacterium | reverse complement strand
GCGCCGACAGGGCGCCGGCGAGGTCGCGGCCGTCGGGCCCGGCCCCGACGAACACGAACGTGTCGCCTGCGCCGTCGCCGCGCACCAGGGCCGCGATGCGTTCCGCGGCGACCATCGACCAGGGCCGGTCGGCCGCGGCGGCTTCGGCGACCGTGACGACGCGCGGCACGAACGCGGCGAGCTCCTCCGCCGCTCGGGTCGGGTCGGCCGCGACGACGATGCCGGTCAGGTCGCTGCCGGCCGAATCGGCCAGGGAGCGGGCCAGCGTCGCGGTCTCCGCGGAGATCCGGGCCAGCGCCCCGTCCGCGGTGACCTCGCCGACGACCCACAGCCCGGCCATCAGATGAGCCTCCGCTCGGCGAGGAACGCGACGATCTCGCGGGCCGCGACGTCCGGTGCCTCGCGGACGACGCGTGTCGGCGGCCGTGGCGGCGGCGCCTCCGCCCCGAGGACCTCCGTCGTCGCCACCGCGCCGCCGACCGACGCCTCGTCGAGCCCCAGGTCGCCGACCGCGAACGTCCGGATCTCCTTCGAGCGAGCGGCCATGATCCCCTTGAGCGACGGGTAGCGTGGCTCGCCGAGTGCCTGGGTGCAGCTGATCAGCGCCGGCATCGGCGCCTCGAGGACGTCGTAGCCGGTCGGGCTGATCCGGTTGACTCGGACCGTTCCGGTCTCGGTCTCCGGCTCGATCTTCGCCGCGTACGAGAGGTACGGCAGGCGACGCAGGGCCGCCACGGCCGGCGGGACGACGCCGGCGACGCCGTCGGACGTGTCGACGCCGGCGAGGGCGAGGTCGAACTCGAGCGTCCCGAGCGCCGCGGCGAGTATTCGAGCGGTCGAGAGCGTGTCCGAGCCCGCCAGTCGCTCGTCGGTGACGAGGACCCCGCTCTGGGCGCCCATCGCGAGCGCCTTGCGCATCGTCTCGGGCGCATTCGCGGGAGCCATCGAGAGGACGACGACCTCGCCGCCGTGCGCCTCGATCAGCTTGAGGGCCGCCTCGAGCGCGTACTCGTCGTTGCCGTTGACGACAGCCGGGGCGGCCGACCGATCGAGCCGCCAATCGTCGGGCCGGAGCCGCTCGCCGCCCGATGCGGGGTCCGGAACGGGCTTGACCAGGACGACGATGCGCACGACGGGCTGGGCTCCTCTCGTCTTCGTTGGCGTACGGTCGGTGGGCTCCGCCTCGCTAGCCGCGCGACGCCGCGCCGGCGAGGGCCCGGGCGATGACCAGGCGCTGGATCTGCTGGGTTCCCTCGTAGAGCTGGGTGATCTTCGCGTCGCGCATCATCCGCTCGACGGGGAACTCGTCGATGTAGCCGTAGCCGCCGAGCACCTGGACGGCGTCGGTGGTCACGCGCATGGCCGTGTCACCGGCGACGAGTTTACACATGGCCGCCCACCGGGCGGCATCGGTCGCGCCGGCCTCGATCTCCGTGCACGCCTTGTACAGCAGCTGGCGCGCGGCCTCGGTCGACGCGTCCATGTCGGCGAGCATCGCCCCGACCATCTGGAACTCGGCGATCGGCCGGCCGAACTGCTTGCGCTCGGTGGCGTAGCGGGCGGCGACCTCGAGCGCGCCCTGGGCGATCCCGACCGCCTGGGCGGCGATCCCGGGGCGGCTCCGCTCGAACGTCCGCATCGCGAGGGCGAAGCCCTCCCCCTCCCCGCCGATCCGGTTGGCGTCGGGGACGCGGACGTCGCGGAAGCTCAGCTCGGCCGTCGGCGAGCCGCGGATCCCCATCTTGTGCTCGATCCGCTCGACGCCGAAACCCGGCGTTCCCTTCTCGACGACGAAGCAGGTCAGGCGGCGGTGGCGGGAGGTATCCGCGTCGTCGGCGGTGACGGCGAAGACCGTGACGAGGTCGGCGACGCTGCCCTGGCTGATGAAGCGTTTTGCGCCGTCGATGATCCAGTCGTCGCCGTCGCGCCGGGCGCGTGTCCGGGTCGCCGTCGGGTCGCTGCCGGCCTCGGCCTCGGTGAGCGCGAACGCGATGAGCGTCCTGCCGGCGGCGAGGTCGGGAAGCCAGCGCTGCTTCTGCTCGTCGGTGCCGGCGAGGAGGATCGGCAGCGCACCGAGCTCGTGGACCGCGAGGATGAGGCCGCTCGTGGCGCACGCGCGGCTGATCTGCTCGATGGCGAGGCAGACGGTCAGGAGCTCGCCACCGAGGCCGCCGTACTCGGCCGGGAACGGCAGGCCGAG
Source organism: Candidatus Limnocylindrales bacterium (assembly GCA_035759195.1). Lineage (GTDB taxonomy): Bacteria > Chloroflexota > Limnocylindria > Limnocylindrales > CSP1-4 > CF-46. The sequence continues at coordinate 582 of DASTVH010000134.1, read as the reverse complement.
GATGTCGTGACTCGCGAGCAGCTCCTTGACGTCCCAGGGGAACTCAGCGGTCCGGTCGATCTCGGCTGCGCGGGGGGCGATCCGCTCGTCGGCGAGGACGCGGACCGCGTCGCGGAGCATGAGCTGCTCCTCGGTCAGGCGATAGCCGCCGGAGGCTGCGACGGCGCTGGCGGTCGTGGGCTCGGACACCGCGATCATCCTAGCAGCGTCGAGGGTCGGCTCCGTGCGCGAGTTCGTATGCGAGCCCGTATCGGATGCGAGCCTGCCCGCTCTGTCGCCACGGTTCGGGGCCGGAATCGATTGCCCGGTGGGCCGCGCCCGGCTAGGCTTTCGTGGCGGCGAGTCCGGGCGCCGGGGGGTTCGGGCTCCAGCCGCGGAGGATCGTGCGCAGTGGACCAGTCGACCCAGCTCCTGTTTCTCGTCCTCGCCGCGCTCGTCGGCGTGTTCGCCACGCTCCTGATCATGCGCAGACAACGTGCCGAAACCGAGGCTGCGACCCGCGAGAGCCCGTTCGCGGTCTCGACGGAGGGCGAGAAGCGATGCCCGAACTGCGGCATGGGCAACCTCTGGACCGACCGGGAG
>DASTVH010000133.1:0-3418 GCA_035759195.1 Candidatus Limnocylindrales bacterium | reverse complement strand
GCTCCTCGAGCGAGGGTAGCGACCTGCCGTCTGCGGGTCGTCGGGCGCGCGCCCCTGCGATACGCTGGCCCGAGGCGTGATCGCAGCGAGGAGGGCGGCATGGGCGATACCCGGGCAGGCACCGCTGCGGGCGGCTGATGCCACCCACCGAACCGTCGCTCCAGGACCGCTTCGCGCCGAACGGGCGCTGCTTCGGGTGCGGGCCCGCGAACGACCGGGGCCTCCGGATCCGCAGCTTCGCCTCCCCGGAGGACCCGGAACTGGTCGTCGCCGACTGGGCGCCCGAGGAGCACCACGAGGCGTTCGACGGCGTCGTGAACGGCGGGATCATCGGGACGCTCCTCGATTGCCACATGAACTGGACCGCCACGACCCACCTGATGCGCCGCCGCGGAGCCGACCGGCCGCCGACCACCGTCACGAGCGAGTTCGCCGTCCGCATGCGGCGGCCGACCCCCTCGAACGCGACGCTCCACCTCGAGGCGCGCGTCGTCGATTCGGGCGATGATCGGGCGACCGTAGAGGGCTCGATCACGGCGGGCGGCCGGGAGACGGCGACCGGCCGCGGAACGTTCGTCGCCGTCGGGCCGGATCACCCAGCCCACGACCGCTGGTGAGGTAATTCTTCGATGTTCCGTCGCTTCCTGGGGCTCGACCGTCGCAGCGTCTCGGACCCGCGCCTGCCCGAGGGCGACGAGGCCGAGCCGGCGCCCGGCTCGGCGGCCGAGACCGCGACCGCCCGACGGATCGTCGCCCGCCTCGAGGCCCTGCCGCCGGCCGAGGCCCGCTACCTCGCCTGCTTCGCCTACGTCATGAGCCGGGCCGCCCACGCCGACCTGCACATCAGCGAGGAGGAGACGGCGGTCATGGAGCGCTTCGCGGTCGAGTACGGCGACCTCGACGAGTCGCAGGCGGTCCTCGTCATCGAGATGGCCAAGCTCCAGGCCCGCGTCCACGGGGCGACCGAGGACTACGTCGTCACCCGCGAGTTCCGTGACATCTCGACGCTCGAGCAGCGCCGGGCGCTCCTCCGCTGCTGCTTCGCGATCGGCGCCGAGGACGGCCTCATCACCGCCGAGGAGGCGGCCGTCGTCAACCAGATCGCCCGCGAGCTCGACATCGAGCGCGACGACGTGAACGAGATCCGGGCCGAGTTCCACGAGATGCTCTCGTCCGTGCAGGCGCTGCGGCGGGCGACCGAGGGGTGATCGGGCCGGCAGGCTCCGATGACTCGGACAACTCATTCCAGTTCCGGGGCCTGACGCGGGCTCACGCGCTCCACGACGGCCCGGCGACGCACCGGCCGGCCCCAGCACGCATTGAGGGTATGACGCCAGCCACCGGCGACCGATCGGAGCCTCGTCGGGAAGATGGATCTGTTCGAATGACTCGGAATCCCCGGCGCCTCGAGCCTCGCGGTGATGGGGCGCACGGCGGTCCCCGGCTCAGGGCCGCCCCTCAGGCGAGGCGCAGCTCGACGATCCCCTCCCCCAGGCGGCGGCGCACCTCGGCCAGCAGCTCGGCGTCGTAGGCGACGCCCCGCCGGAGCTCCATCGGCAGCGATCCCGCGCCCGTCGGGGCCGGGACATGGAGGACGACGCGGGTCGAGCCGGGACGCTCGACGAGCAGGCCCTTGAACGCCTCCATCGCGCCGACGACCCGATCGGTCGCCGCGCCGCCGGCGAAGCGGACGTGGAGCGTCGCGTCGGGCGCGGCATCGACGGGCGGCGTCGCCGCGTCGGCGGCTTCCGCGGCCTGGCTCCGGGCCTCGTCGGGCAGGGCCGGCTCGACGTCGCGATCAGGGGCGATCCGTTCGAGGCCCGGCGGCTCGAGATAGGTCGGGATCGGGGCCCCCGGGGCGATCCCGGGGAGGGCCGCGGCGGCGCGGGCCTCGGCCCGGAGCGGCGACACGTAGACGATCTCCCGTCCGCCGGCGGTCCGCCCGATGACCGGGGGCGCATCGACGCTTCGTGCGTCCGAGACCGGGCCGCCCGGCTCGGTCGAGCTACCCGGCTCGGTCGAGCTACCCGGCTCGGTCGACCATCCACCTTCTGAAGGCGGTCCCCCGGCCGCGAGTGCCTCCCGCCCGTACGCTCGGCCTTCGGACCCGTTGCCGCCGCCGTCGCCGGCTCCGGTGCTGCCGTTGCCGTTGCCGTTGCCGTTCGCGGGGCCGAACGGTCGGGCCCCGGCGCCGGCCAGGCCAGGGCCCACGCCGCCGAGCGAAACCGGTGCCCGGCGCGGCGGCCGCCCCCGGTCGCCGGCGGCCACCTCGCGGGCGATCGCCTCGGGACCGCGGGCCAGGGCCGCGTCCCAGTCGAGGACCAGATCGGCGAGGAGCGAGACCTCCTCGCCGCGGTGGTCGACGCGGCCGGCCACGAGCAGGATCGTGCCCTCGGTCCAGGTTCCGGCCGTCACCTCGTACAGCTTCGGGAAGACGACGACCTCGAGCGTCCCCTGGAGGTCCTCGAGCGTCGCCACGCCCATCGTCGACTTCGTCTTCGTGATGATCGTCCGGAAGCCGGTCACGATCCCGGCGACGACGATGCGCTGGCCGTCGAGCGACTCGTCCCTGAGGTCGCCGCTGTAGGCCGTGACGAACCGGCCGACCTGCTCGGCGACCTCGCCCATCGGGTGCTCCGAGAGGTACAGGCCGAGGAGCTCCTTCTCCCAGCGCAGGCGCTCCCGAACGGGGACCTCGGTCGTCTGCGGCAGCGGCCGCTCCATCGCCGTCGCGTCCGCTGCGCCGAGATCGAAGAGCGACGTCTGGCCGGTGAGCCGATCGCGCTGGGCGGCCTGTCCGGCGGCCATCGCGTCGTCGAGCCCGAGCAGGATCTGGGCCGGGTGGCCGAGCGCGTTGAGCGCGCCGACGCGGGCGAGAGACTCGAGCACCTTGCGGTTCGCGAGACGCAGGTCGACCCGCGAGCAGAAGTCGGCCAGTGAGCGGAACGGGCCGCCCTCCGTGCGGGCCGCGATGATCGACTCGATCGCGCCCTGGCCGACGTTCTTGACGGCCAGCAGCCCGAACCGGATCGCATGGCCCTCGACGGTGAACTCGACCCCCGAGCGGTGGACGTCCGGCGGCAGGACCTCGATGCCCATGCGGCGGCACTCGGCGATGGCCGCGGCGACCTTCTCCTCGTTCGAGCGGAACGCGGTGAGGACGCTCGTCATGTACTCGACGGTGTAGTTCCCTTTCAGGTACGCGGTCTGGTAGGCGATGAGCCCGTAGCAGGTCGCATGGGCCTTGTTGAAGCCGTAGCGCTCGAACGGCTCGAACGCCTTGAAGACCGCGTCGATGACGTGCGGCTCGACGCCCCGTTCGGCGGCCTGGCTGACGAACCGCTCCTTCTGGGCCCGCAGGACGCTCGACTTCTTCTTGCGGATCGCGTAGCCGAGCGTGTCCGCCTCGGGGCCGGTG
>DASTVH010000132.1:0-11182 GCA_035759195.1 Candidatus Limnocylindrales bacterium | reverse complement strand
CCGGTCGAAGAGGGCGTTCTCAGCGTCGTCGATGATGTTGAGGACGGCGCCCGCCACCTCGTCGCCCGCGAACGCGACGACGTGGAGCCAGGGGTCCAACCGTGGCTCGTTGACGAAGCGCTGGAAGGCCTCCTCGCTCTCGTCGACGCCGCCCCAGTGATCGTGGAACGCCTTGCCCTCCGCCTCCCAGACCGCCCGCAGGTCGGCCGCCCCGATCTGGCGGATCGTGAAGCCCTCCGGCAGCGCGAACGGCGGAAGGTCGTCGAGCGTGGGGCGGACCATGTCGAAGAAGGTCCGGACCGGCGCGTACCCGTTCGAGATCAGGAGGCGCCGTCCCCGATCGTCGGCATCCCAGTTCTCGGCGCCGAACCAGCGCGGCCGATCCGCGTCGTGGACGGCTGCGACCTGCCGGATCCGGGCCTCGCTCCAGCGGAGCATCGCTGCGCCGATGCCGCGGCCGCGCGCACCGGGTTCGAGGATGCAGACCCGGTCGTAGCTCCGTCCGCCGTCGGTCTGGTCGAGCCACTCGACGCGGACGTAGCCGACGATCCGGTCCCCGATCTCGACGATCACGAGGTCGCGATCGCGGTCCGAGTTCGTCAGGTGTGCGTACTGGTTGGCGAGGCCGTCCACGGACAGGGCCTCTTCCACGCCGGCAGCCCGGCGAGCGGCCATGTTCGCGGCGACCATCCCGACATAGTCGGCCTCGCCCAGGAATCCGCGGAAGCGCAGCCCCGGAACGTCGGGCAGCGCGACGCGGAGCTCTCGAGTCTCGATCACCATCCACCCCTTCCGTACTTCGCGTCCATGTGCCGCCCCACCGACTTGCCGATCGCTTTCCAGCGCCGCCGCTCCTCGGCCCGAGCCAGGGCGTCGACACGACGCTCGAGGTGGCGCGCCTCGCGCTCGAGCTTGCGCCAGCCCTCGAGACGGGCCCGGTCCAGCTCGCCGGTGGCGATCGCGGCGAGAATGCGGCAGCCCGGTTCGCCGGCGTGGCCGCAGTCGCGGAACCGGCAGCCGGCGGCGAGCGCCTCGACGTCGGCGAACGAGCGGTCGAGACCGGACTCCGCGTCCCAGAGCCCCAGCTCGCGCATGCCCGGCGTGTCGAGGATCAGGCCGCCACCCGGGATCCGGTGGAGCTGGCGGCGGGACGTCGTGTGGCGCCCGCGAGCGTCGTCCTCGCGGATCTCCTTCACGGCCGCCAGCTCGTCCCCCGCGAGCGTGTTGAGGAGCGTCGACTTGCCGACGCCCGACGAGCCGACGAAGGCGACCGTCCGACCCCGCCCAATGTGCGACCGCAGCTCGTCGAGGCCGCGGCCGTCGATCGCACTCGCGATGAGCAGCGGCGCCCCGACCGCCACCGACTCGACGAGCGCGACGCTTGCGGGGAGGTCGTCGGCGAGGTCGGCCTTGGACAGGACGACGACCGGCTCTGCGCCGCTCTCCCAGGCGAAGGCAAGGTACCGCTCGAGCCGGCGCAGGTTCAAATCGGCGTTGAGCGAGGCCACGACGAACACGACGTCGACGTTGGCCGCGACGACCTGGGCGACGGTCTGCCGGCCGGGGGCGTGCCGGATCACGCTCGTCCGGCGGGGCAGGACGGCGTGGATGGATGCATCGACGTCGCGCGACTCGATCGCCACCCAGTCGCCGACGGCCGGGTAGGCCGCCGGGTCGTCGCCGGCGTCGAACCGGAACCGGCCGGTGACGCTTGCCCGGCGCTCGTCGATCGCGGTCCGCACGACGTACGAGCCGCGGTCCTCGGCGAGGACCCGGGCCGGGGCGAGCCCGGCCGCGCGGTGCGGCCCGAAGCTCGCCTCGAGGGCCGCGGACCAGCCGAACGCCGGAAGGTCGCCGAGCTGCACCGGCTCGGTCGCCCGATCGAGCGCGTGCATGCCGCTCACCCCACCCTCTTGAGCTTGCCGGTCCGCTTCGCATACCGCTCGGCCCTGGAGAACGCCCAGAGCCCGAACGGGATCAGGACGATGCCCATGACGACGAGCGGCCAGACGTCGTGCCACAGCGCGGTGATCGGCGCCCCGTCGATGAGGCCCAGGCGCACGCCGTCGAGGACGTAGGTTGCCGGCGACAGGCGCGAGAGCACCTGCATCCAGCCCGGCAACACGTCGACCGAGTAGTAGACGCCCGACACGAGCAGCAGGACCGACTGGAGGACGAACGTCATCTGGGCCCCGCGCTCGACGTAGAGCAGCGGCAGGATCGCCGCGATCATCCCGATCCCGACGAAGCTGAACGAGCCGAGCGCCATGAACGCCGCGATCGTCAGCGGGTTGGCGCCCGAGAAGTCGAGCTGCGGGAAGAAGAGGATCAGCACGACGAGGATCACGCCGGTGTGGACGAGGCCGTACAGCATCGCGTAGAGGACCGAGCCGAACAGCTGGGTCCAGCGGCGGACCGGCGCCATCATCGTGTACTCGAGCGTGCCCTCCCAGCGCTCGACGGCGATCGTCTCGGCGATCCAGCTGAAGACGACCGAGAGGTAGTTCCAGAAGATCGCGCCGACCATCAGCATCAGGAGCAGCCGCGGGCTGTCCTGGTCCGCACCGATGAGCGAGATGGAGAGCGCGCCCGCGACCGAGTAGACCAGGAAGGCGACTTCCCAGCCCCAGTAGCGGCGAGTCAGAAAGAAGTTGCGCTCGATGAAGGCGTACGAGGCCTTCAGCTCATGGGCGACGCTGAACACGGTGGATCTCCTGCGAGGGAAGCCGGCCCGATCCTCAGCGGGACCGGGCCAGCTCCAGGGACGATTCGCCGGCCAGGCGCTCGCCCAGCCGGACGACCGTACGGCCGACCGCCTGGCGAACCGAGTACGACGACTCGGACCGGCGCTGGCGAGCCTGGCGGGCCTGCTGGGCCTGCCGGAACTCGCGCTGTCGCTGCTCGCTCATCGCGCGCAGCTGGTACTCCGCATAGCTCTGCATGTCTGTCTCACCTCCTTTCATTCGGATTCGTCGTCGGTCTCGTCCTCGACGTCCTCGTCGAGTGAGCGACCGGTGTATGTCATGAACACGTCGTGGAGCGTTGCCGTGACACCGGTCCTCTCGGCCTCGGCCCGGATCAGGCCGTCGGGCGTGTCCTCGGCGACGACGCGGCCGCCGTCGAGGACCGTGATCCGGCTGCACAGCCGTTCGGCCTCGGCCAGGTCGTGCGTCGTGAGGACGATCGACGCGTCGTGCGTCTCCCGGAGCTCCTCGATGAACGCCTGGACGTCGAGCTTCGAGCGGGGATCGAGGCCGGTCGTCGGCTCGTCGAGGAGCAGGAGCGACGGGCTCGTGAGCAGGGCTCGCGCGATCGCGACCTTCTGCTGCATCCCGCGGCTCATCTGCTCGACGGGCCGGCCGATCCGCTTCTCCGCGATGCCCAGCCGGCCGAGGATCGCAACCGTCTCCCGCCGGGCCCGTCCGGCATCGATGCCGTAGAGCCGCGCCGCGAAGAGCAGGTTCTCCATCGGGCTGAGCTTCTTGAAGAAGGCGGCGTCGACGCTGACCCGGTTGATCAGCCGCTTGACCGCCATCTCGTCGCGCTCGATGTCGTGGCCGAAGACCTCGACCCGACCCTCGTCAAGCGTCAGCAGGCCGCTGACGAGCCGGATGAGGGTCGACTTGCCCGAGCCGTTCGCGCCCAGGATTCCGTGGATCCCGCCGCGCTCCAGGCGGAGCGAGACGTTGGCGATCGCGACGACGGGCTTGCGCCTGCGCCCGACGACGAAGCGTTTCGTCACGCCCCGAACGTCGAGGGCCGGCACGGCCATCGGCTCGGCGAGAACGTCGACCGAGTCGATCGGCCTCGCAATCTTCGGTTGGTGGATCAATGTGGCGGTCACGTCGCGCTCCTGGGTTGCTGCGTCGACGGCTCGCGGAGCGAGCCTGGAAGTGGTCGGAAACGGAAAGAGCCGCGGGCCCGTTCAGATCGAACGACCTCGGGTGGGCCTCGCGGCTCCGATGCGTCCCGGGAGGCGGGAGGGCATCAAAAAAGCCGAGGGCCCGATCCGGCCCACGGCTCGTGGTTCGCGCTTCCGGCGGTGTTACCGCCTCAGGCTAGCTCGAGATGGGCACAGATCTCCCGTCGACAGCGCCACCGAGAGGCGCCATCTGGCGCAGGGTCCGGAAGATCGAAATCATTTCCGAGCCGCCTCCTCTCCGGTGAATCGATGACGGGCGATCTGCACGCCGGCGGCGAGTCTACGCGCGGCGCGGCGGCTCCGTCAACCCCGACGGATGACGATGTCGGCAGCACGACAAATGACGTAGCGGGGCGCCGGCGGTCGACCCGGCCCGACCTCAGAGCTCCCGCCGCACGATCGGCCGGACGGGCGTCGTGGCGTTCCACTGGCGCCGAGCCACCAGCCGGAAGCCGGCCTTCTCGTACATCGGCATCGGGCCCATGAACGCCGAGGCCGCCGGGACCCGTCCCCGCGACGGATCCACCGGGTACGCCTCGAGCGTCGCGGCGCCGTGGTCGCGCGCGTAGTCGACCGCGGCGGCGAGGAGGGCCCGGGCGACGCCCCGGCCGCGAACCGAGCGGGAGACGACGAAGCAGACGATCGACCAGACCGGCCGATCGTCGATCGGGGCGAGGACCTTCGACCGCGCGAGCCGCTCGAAGTCCCCGCGCGGCCCGAGGCTGACCCATCCGACGGGCGTAGCCCCGCCGTCTGCGTACGCCACGAGTCCCGGCGCCGGGTCTCGGCCGGCGAGGCCCTCGACGACCGGCCGGTTCTTCTCGGCCGTCCACTCCTTCCAGCTCGATCCGCGGACGCGCCAGAACGCGCACCAGCAGTTCTTCGGGTCGCCGCCCTCGGCGAAGAGCGCCGCGAGGTCCTCGACCCGCTCCGATGTGAGCGGGACGATGTCGACGGGCAGCGGGGACCGCTCCGACCGGGTCGCCATGCGCCGATGGTAGGCACCGAACGCGACGGCGTCTGTCAGGTTTTCGCGTCCGGGCGTCAGGTCGGCACAGCGTCGGCTACGCTGCGACCGTGGCCCTCACGACGATCACCGCGCTGATCCGCGACGGCATGCTCGACGCCGAGCTGGCAGCGCTCCTGTGGGCCCTGGCCGTCGCCGGCGTGCCGATCCACGCCGTCGCGCCGAGGGCGGAGGAGGCCGAGCCGCTCGCGGCTGCCCTGCGGCCCGTCGCCCGAGACGCGGCGGCCGTCACGGTGGGCACCGGCGACGCGCTGGAGCGGGTGCTCGCGTTGCCCGTGCCGCTCCGCCCGGCGACCGGCGTCGTCGTGGTCCTGCGCGGAGGGATCGTCACGGCCGCCCACCTGCTCCGGCCGCCGCTCCGTGACGCGGGCGGCCATGTCAGGCCGCAGGGCCCGGCGGTGCTCGCGACCGCGAACGAGGGGGATGGCTGGGAGCACTTCGCGTGGGGCATCACTCCGGAGCTCGCGGCCCTCGCCGCCGCCAGGCCGGGCGACTTCGAGCTCGACCAGGAGGCCCGCCTCGACTACCTCGCGGGTCTCGCGTCGGCCGGCATCGTCGAGCCCGAGGCCGTCGAGACCGCGCTCCGCGGCTACGCGTTCAACGGCATCCGCGCCGGACACGGAACGGAGCCGGCGTGAAGGTCGGGCTGATGCTGGCCCAGTCGCCCGGGGGTGGCGACGGCGGCTCGTGGTCGGAGATCTCCGCGCTGGCACGGCTGGCCGAGGACGGCGGCGCCGACAGCCTGTGGGTCTCGGATCACTTCCTCTACCGGCCCGGCGACGGGACCGAGGTCGGCTACCACGAGGCCTGGACGCTCCTCGCCGCGCTCGCCGCGACGACGAGCCGCGTCGAGATCGGAGCACTGGTGCTGGCGACCTCCTTTCGGCCGCCGGGCCTGCTGGCCCGCATGACCGCGACGCTCGACGACGTGGCCGGCGGCCGGCTCATCCTCGGCCTCGGCTGCGGCTGGCACGAACCCGAGTACACCGCCTTCGGCTACCCGTTCGACCATCGCGTGGGACGGTTCGACGAGCAGCTCCAGGTGATCGTCCCGCTGCTCCGCGGCGAGCGGGTCACGCTCGCCGGGCGCTGGACGAATGTCGAGGACGCGGTCCTGCTCCCGCCGCCCCGCCGGCCGCCCACGCGCATCCTCGTCGCGGCGAAGGGCAGGCGCATGCTGCGCCTGACCGCCCGCTACGCGGACCTCTGGCAGACGGCCTGGTTCGGCCTCCCGGACGATCGCTGGCGGCAGCGCCACAGCGACTTCGTCGAAGCGTGCGGTGCCGAAGGCCGCGACCCGGCCACCGTCGGGCTCACCGTCGGCGTCGAGGTCGGCTCACCGCCCGGCGACGGCCCGTACACGGCGCTCCGGCTCGACGCGACCTCGATCGCCGAGGGCCTCGCGGCCTGGCGCGAGGAGGGCGTCGGCCACGTCCAGATCGGGCTCGCGGAGGCGACCGCCGCGACCTTCGAGACATGCCTCGAGGCGATCGATCGGCTCCGCGATTGACCCGAAGGTCCCGTTTGACGGTCGGCGGGACCGGTCGTACGCTCCCGGCCCCGGTGCCTCCGTCCCCACCCACCCCTTCCGGGAGCAGCGATGACCGAATCCCAGGACGCCCGCCCCGCCACGATCGCCGAGCTGCGCGCCTCGGGCTGGCGCAGCCGGACCGTCAAGCAGGAGCTGCGGTCGAACCTGCTCGAGCGCCTCGCCGCGGGGCGCGGCTTCATGCCGGGCATCGTCGGCTACGAGGAGACGGTCGTCCCGGCGATAGAGAACGCGATCGTCGCCGGCCAGGACCTCGTCTTCCTGGGCGAGCGCGGCCAGGCGAAGACCCGGATGGCCCGGCTGCTCGTCGATCTGCTCGACGCGTGGCTGCCGGTGGTCCGGGGCGGCGAGCTCAACGACGACCCCTATGCGCCGATCAGCCCGGCCGGCCGGGCGATCGTCGAGGAGCTCGGCGAGCGGGCGCCGATCGACTGGCTGCCGCGCGACCGCCGGTACGCCGAGAAGCTTGCGACGCCGGACATCACGATCGCCGACCTCATCGGCGAGGTCGACCCGATCCGCGTTGCCGAGGGTCGATATCTCAGCGACGAGCTGACGCTCCACTACGGCCTGATCCCGCGGGCGAACCGGGGCATCTTCGCGATCAACGAGCTGCCCGACCTGGCCGAGCGGATCCAGGTCGGCCTGCTGAACATCCTCGAGGAGCGCGACGTCCAGATCCGCGGCTTCACCGTCCGCCTTCCGCTCGACCTCTACGTCGTCGCCTCCGCCAACCCCGAGGACTACACGAGCCGGGGTCGGATCATCACGCCGCTCAAGGACCGGCTCGGGACGCAGGTCCGGACGCACTACCCGCGGACGCTCGAGCAGGAGCTCGACATCGTCCGCCAGGAGAAGCACCGCTTCGAGCCGTCCGGCGAGGAGCCGGCGGTCGTCGTGCCGGCGTTCATGGACGAGCTGCTCGCCGAGCTGACCCACCTCGCCCGCCGCTCGCCCGAGATCAGCCAGCGCTCGGGCGTGAGCGTCCGGGTCACGACCGCGAACGCCGAGGTGCTCGAGGCGGCGGCGATCCGCCGGGCCGTGCGGCTCGGTGAGGATGTCGCCGCGCCGCGCGTGTCCGATCTCGGTGCCGTGATCGCCTCGACCGTCGGCAAGATCGAGCTCGAATCGGTCGGCGACGAGGCGCCCGAGGAACGGGTCGTCGAGCGCCTCATCACGAAGGCCCTCTTCGCCACGTTCGGGCGGCGGGTCGCGATCGACGATCTCGACGACGTGGTCCTCGCCTTCGAGGACGGCCTCGTCCTCGAGACCGGCGAGCGGGTCGCGTCGCGCGACTACGTCCGCTGGGCCCGCGAGGTGCCGGGTCTGTACGACGCAGTCCGCCGGCTCGGCACGTTCGACGCCACGGACGGGGCGGAGGAGCCGGCGGTCGTCGCGTCGGCGGTCGAGTTCCTGCTCGAGGGCCTCCACCTCTCGCGCCGGATCAACAAGGACCGCGCCGGCGGCGGGACGGTCTACCGGCGATGAGCGGGCGGCCGGCGCGGAGAGCCCCACGAGCGACGGCGCCCGGCCGGCGATGACGGCCTACTCGCCCGATCCCCGCGACCTCGACGGCTCCGGGCGGGGGATCGAGAAGCGGGATCCGCTCCTCGCCCGCGCCGCGCGATATACGCGCTGGGACGGCAGCCAGACGCTCCCCGCACTCGACGCCGACGAGATCATGGACGCGCTGGCGGACGACGTCATGGCCGAGGGCGACCTTGCGGAGGCGCTCCGCCGGCTCATGGATCGCGGCTGGCGGTCGAGCGACGCGACGCGGCGCGACCTGGCGGGTCTCGAGGACCTCCGCGAGCGCCTCCGCCAGCGTCGCGAGGAGCTCCAGTCCCGGTTCGATCTCGGCGACGTGCTCGGCGACGTCCGCCGGGAGCTCGAGGAGATCGTGGCCGAGGAGCGGGCCGGCATCGAGCGCCGCCTGGACGAGGCGGCCGCCCCGAGCGACGGATCACCGGCCGACCCGGCGCTCCGGGCGATGCTCCGCGATGCGGCGGCGCGCCGGCTCGACCAGCTCGAGGAGCTGCCGCGCGACGTCGGCAGCCGGATCCGGGCCCTCGAGGACTACGACTTCATGGAGGCGGCCGCGCGGGAGCGCTTCGAGGCGCTCACCGATCGGCTCCGGCGCCAGACGCTCGATCGCTTCGTCGAGGGCCTGTCCGACGCGATCCGGGACACGACGCCCGAGGACCTCCAGGCAAACCGCGACATGGTCCGCGACCTCAACGAGCTGCTCGAGGATCGCCTCGACGGGCGCGAACCCGAGCAGGAGCGGGTCGACGACTTCCTCGCCCGCCACGGCCGGTTCTTCCCGGGTGCCCGGACGCTCGACGATGTCGTCGCGCAGCTGACCCAGCGGATGGCCGCGATGCAGTCGCTCCTCCGCTCGATGACGCCGCAGCAACGGGCCGAGCTCCAGTCGATGATGGATGCGCTCCTCCGCGACGACCGCCTCCGATGGGACCTCGCCCGTCTCGCTTCGAACATGGACCAGCTCATGCCCGACGGCCTCGGCGAGGGCTACGAGTTCAGCGGCGACGAGCCGCTCGGCCTCGAGCCGGCACTCGACCAGATCGGCCGCCTCCAGGAGCTCGACGCGCTCGAGGACGCGCTCGCGGAGGCCGGCGAGATGGGCACGCCCGGCGACCTCGACCGGGACCGGGTCGCGGAGCTGCTCGGCGAGGAATCGGCACGCGATCTCGACGCGCTCGAGGAGTTGTCGCGCCAGCTCGAACAGGCCGGCTATCTGACCCGCCGCGGGGAACGGCTCGAGCTCACCCCCCGGGGCAGCCGGCGGATCGGCCAGAAGGTCCTCGACGACCTATTCGCGAGACTGTCGCGCGACGCGTTCGGCGGACACCGGATCGACCGCGCCGGCCGGGGAGGGGAGCGCGAGGAGACGACGAAGCCGGTCGAGTTCGGCGATCCGTTCCACCTCGACATCCGGGGCACGATCGAGAACGCCCTGCGCCGCCCGGAGAACGCGCCTGCGGCTCGCGACGGCGCTGCGGTCCGCCTCTCCGCCGCGGACTTCCAGGTCTTCCGGACCGAGCAGCTGACCCGGACCTCGACGGTCCTCCTCGTCGACATGAGTCGCTCGATGCTCCTGCGCGGCTGCTTCCTGGCCGCGAAGAAGGTCGCGGTCGCGCTCGACACGCTGATCCGGACGCAGTTCCCGCACGACGACCTCGCGGTCGTCGGGTTCGCGTACTACGCCCGCGAGCTCCGCTCCGATGCCCTCGCCGAGCTGACCTGGCACGGCTACGAGTACGGCACGAACCTGCAGCACGGGCTGATGCTGGCCCGCCGGATCCTCGCCCGCCACCACGGCGGCGACCGCCAGATCGTCGTGATCACCGACGGCGAGCCGACCGCCCACTTCGAGGACGGCCAGGTCGAGTTCAGCTACCCGCCGACGCGGCGGACGATCCAGGAGACGCTTCGCGAGGTCCGCCGCTGCACGAAGGACGGGATCACGATCAACACGTTCATGCTCGAACGATCGCGGGCCCTCGCGGAGTTCGTCGCGCTCGTGACCCGGATGAACCGCGGCCGCGCCTTCTACGCCACGCCCGAGCGCCTCGGCGAATACGTCCTTGTCGATTTCGTCTCCGGCCGGACCCGCCACGTCGGATAATCACGGCTGACCGGCGCGGGCCGGCGGGGCGGCGCGAGCCCTCGCCCGCCCCGAGGGATTGCGGGGATGGAGGGTGGGCCGTGCTGTCGAGCCTCGACTGGTTGTTTCCGTGGCTGCTGTTCCTGCACGTGCTGGGCGCGATCGCCGCCTTCGGGCCGAGCTTCGCCTTCCCGATCATCGGGGCGATGGGCGGCGGCGAGCCGCAGCACGCGAACTTTGCGACCCGCGTGTCGAACTCGATCGCGGAGCGGCTCGTCTACCCGATCGGGATCACCCTGCCGATCACCGGAGCCGCGATGATGCTCGTCCGGGGCATCGACCCGTCGGCGCGGGCGAACTGGTGGCTCGGGATCGCGATCGTCCTCTACGTCATCGCGTACGGCTACTCGTTCTTCTACCAGCGGGGCATCATCAACCGGATCATCGCGATGACCTCCACGCCGCCGCCGCCCGGTGCCGCCGGCCCGCCACCGGAGCTCCCGCCGCTCGTCAAGCGCGTCCAGCAGGGCGGGATGCTGCTCACGGTCCTGCTGATCGCAATCATCCTGCTCATGGTCGTCAAGCCCCAGTTCTGATCGGTCCGGGCCTAACCTGCCGGGTCCGGGAACATGCACACCGCCTCGAGCTTGAACCCATGCGGATCGAGCCAGAGGTCGCCCGGCACGCCGCGGTCTACCATGAGGGCACTTCACCGACACCACCCTCAGGAGACCGTCCCATGCCCCACGTCGCCGAGTCCGTCCCCGATCTGCTGGCAAGGCTCGGCGGTGCCGCCCACGTCGCCGGCGAGCGGCTCGTCGTCGACGACGAGCGGGCGTTCCGCGGCGAGGTCGTCCGCGACCTGGCCTGGACCGCAGCTTTCGCCCAGGACGGCCCGATCGTCGAGGTCGCCCAGTGGCTCGTCCACGAGGCGGCACAGGCGCTGGGCGCCCGGACGGCCAGCATCCACGAGCTCTACATGGCCCGCGGCCGCGGCGAGGTCCACGGCTTCACCGTTCCCGCGATCAACATCCGGGCCCAGACGTTCGACATGGC
>DASTVH010000131.1:0-4616 GCA_035759195.1 Candidatus Limnocylindrales bacterium | reverse complement strand
GGCCGGAGCGCTCGTCGTCTATACCCAGGACTGGCACCCGGAGTCCACGCCGCACTTCGCGAAGGACGGCGGCATCTGGCCGGTCCACTGCGTCGGCGGCACCTGGGGCGCCGAACTGCACCCCGACGTCGTCGTCGACGGCCCGCGCGTCCGCAAGGGCGAGAACGGCGAGGACGGCTACTCCGGCTTCACGATGCGTGACCCGCAGAGCGGCGAGACGATCCCGACGCCGCTCGAGGCGCTCCTCCGCGAGCACGGCATCGAGCGCGTCGTCGTCTGCGGCCTGGCGACCGACTACTGCGTCAAGGCGACCGCGCTCGACGCCGCCCGCCTCGGCTTCGAGACGTACCTCCTGGTCGACGCCATCCGGGCGGTCGACCTCGCCCCCGGCGACGGGGAACGCGCGATCGACGAGATGCGGGCGGCGGGCGTCGTCGCCTGGCAGACGCGGATGCGCTGAGCGGGAGCGTCCGTGCACGTCCACCTCGTCGACGCGACGTACGAGCTCTTCCGCGCCCATTACGCGCCGCGCCCGGACGTTCGCGGCCGCGACGGAATCATCCTTTCGGGCGTGTCGGGGTTGTGCGACCAGCTGCTCTACCTGCTGCGGGAAGAAGGCGCGACCCACGTCGGGTGCGCCACCGACCGGGTCATCGAGTCGTTCCGGAACGACCTCTATCCCGGCTACAAGTCGAGCGTCGGCATGCCGCCCGAGCTGCTCGCCCAGTTCCCGATCGCGGAGCTCGCGATCGAGGCGCTCGGGTTGACGCTCTGGCCGATGGTCGAGTGGGAGGCCGACGACGCGATCGCCGCGGCCGCCCTGCGGTTCGCGGCCGATCCGGACGTCGAGCGGATCCTCATCTGCACGCCCGACAAGGACATGGCCCAGCTCGTGGACGACTCGCGGATCGTCCTCTGGGACCGCCGACGCAACCTGACGTACGACGACGCCGGCGTGCGGGCCAAGTGGGGCGTGGCCCCCGCATCGATCCCGGACTGGCTGGCGCTCGTCGGCGATTCGTCGGACGGCTTCCCCGGCCTGCCCGGCTGGGGCGCCAAGTCGGCCGCGGCGGTGCTCGCGGTCTACGGATCGCTCGAGGGGATCCCGCCGCGGGCGAGCCACTGGGAGGTGCCGTCCCTCCGCGGTGCGCCGGTCCTCGCGGCGACGCTGCGGGAGCACTGGGACGAGGCGCTCCTGTACCGCTCGCTCGCCCGCCTCCGGACGGCCGCGGACGGGGTCGAGATCTCCCAGGCCTCGGCCGAGGAGCTCCGCTGGCTCGGCGCGCCGCGGGACCGCTGGGAGGCATTCTGCGACGAGTGGGGCCTCACCCGGCTGCGCGGCCGGCCGCACCGCTGGCGCGGAGAGTAGGCCAGGCGTTCGTTCCGGCTGTGCCCGGCGCGCGGACCCGCCCCGTGGTTGGTCCGGCTGGCGGACCAACGGGTGGCCGAAGGCGCCGAGTCCCGGGTCCGGCTGGCGGACCAGCCGCCCCTGCGCGGCGCCCGACACTCGGCGACTCGGCGCGACAGGCGGGGGCGCAGCCCCGCTCGCCGGTTTCTGTTGCGGCTGGCGAACCAAGTGACCGGCGGAGGCCCGGATCCCGGCATCCAGGGGCTCGTCAGCCGTCGATTCGTTCGGCTGGCGAAACACTGGGCGGCGGAAGCCCCCGAAACGAGCGCCAACAGGGTGCTCACCGGTCGCTTGTTACGGCTGCCGAAACAGGCGAACTCGCTGGGGCCAGCCGGAAGATCGGGCCGGTCGGCCGGGCCGGTCGGGCAGGCCGTCGGCCGCCTGAGCGTGCCGGGGGCTCAGCGGGTCAGGGCGAGCACGGCCTCGTGATGGGCGGCCGGCGCGGCGACGATCCCGACGGTCCGCGCGCCGCGGCCGACATCGAACCAGGGCCCGCCTTCGGCGTCGGTCACCGTCGCCCCGGCGCGCTCGGCGATGAGGCCGGCCGCGGCAACGTCCCAGTTCGACATGCCGCCCTGCTGGATGAACGCGTCGAAGCGACCGTTCGCGACGTAGCTGAGCGCGAGGGCCGAGGACCCCATCGAGCGCGAGATCCGGATCGCTTTGCGGACCGCCCGCACGCGCGTGGCGACGGCCCGCCCGGACAGCGCCATCTGGACGACGAAGTCGGTCAGGCGCTCCTTCTCCGAGACCCGGATCGGGCGATCGTTGAGTGTCGCCGGCCCGCCGGCGGTCGCGGCGAAGCAGTCGCCCCGGGCCGGATCGAGCACGACGCCGACGGCCGGCCGGCCCTCGACCGCGAGGCCGATCGAGACGCAGAAGAACGGGATGCCGTTCGCGTAGTTGATCGTCCCGTCGACCGGGTCCACGATCCAGACGCGGCCGGTGCCGCTCGTCGCATCGATGCCGGCCGCGGTCGCGTGGGCGCCGGACTCCTCGGCGAGGATCGCGTCGCCCGGGTAGCGGGCCCGGATCGCGCCGAGGATCAGGGCCTCGCTGAGGTGGTCGACCTCGGTGACGATGTCGCGGGCGCTCTTGTAGTCGACCCGCTCGACGCGCTCGTAGCGTTCCATGAGCAGGCGCCCGGCGTCGGTCGCGAGCTCGACGGTGAACGCGAGCTCGTCCGCGAACGACGCCGGCGTCGGCGCGGCCGAGACCGCCCCCGTCGCGCGCCCGGCCTCCTCGACCGTCACGGCGCCGAGCACTCCACGCCGAGCGGCCGTGGATCGCCGCTGAACCCGGTCAGGGCGTGCTCGAACGTGATCGTCTCGCCCGGCCCGATCCGAGGACTCAGGACGAACGCGGGCCGGCCCCCGCCGCGAAGTTGCGGGTCGCTGATCCTGCAGGTCGTCGAGCCGGTGCTCGTGCCCTCGTTGGTGACCGTGATCGAGACCGACAGGACGCCGCCGTCGGAGCGGACCCCGGCGACCTCGGCCCGGAACGGGCCGATGCCCGAGACCGCGAGATGGGCGATGACGGCCATCGAGAGGACCGCCAGGCCGATCGCCAGGAAGACCGTGCCGTGGACCTGCGAGCTGGCGGCGTCCCGCAGCCCGAGCGGGTTGCAGGTCTCGCACAACCCGACGTCGAGGGCGACCGGCTCGCCGCAGCGGGCGCAGCCGTGCGTGCGGGCGGCCGGGGCCGCGGCCTCGTGGGTTCCGGTCGAGCTCGTCATGGGAGCGCCAATCGTGACACGAACGCGCCGAAGAGGCCGCAGCGACCGCTCACCAGCGTTCGGCGGCCGCCACGAGCGCGTCCACGTCGCCGGTCGTCCGAGCCGTGATCAGGACGTCGTCGGCACCGGCGGCCTGCCACCTCGCGACCTCCTCGCGCGGCGTGGCGAGCAGCGGATGACCGGCAAGGCCCGGCGCACCTCGCCTTCGCGAACCCCCGAACGCAAGGACGACGCGCTGGTCGGCCCGATCTCGGCCGGCCGCGTCGAGCGCCTCCCGGTAGCGCGCCTCGAGCGTCGCGAACGTGTCGGACTCGGCCGCCCAGCCATCCCCGTGGCGGGCGGCGAGGCGGACGCCGGCCGGCGTGCCGGCCCCGACGAGGATCTCCGGCCGCGGGTCCGGCACCGGGAAGGCATGGGCCTCGGTCAGGCGCAGCGAGGCGCCGTCGAACGACACCGGCCCGCCCGACCAGAGCGCCCGGATCACCGCGATCGCCTCGCGCAGCCGGGCCGCCCGTTCGGCGGCGCCGGGGAACTCGATGCCGTAGGCCTCGTGTTCGGCGGGATGCCCGCCGATCCCGATCCCGAGGACGAACCGGCCGTCGCTGACGGCGGCGAGCGTCGCCGCCATCCGGGCGAGCACCGCGGGATGGCGGTTCATGACGTTGGCCACGAACGTGCCGATCCTCGCCCTGGCGGTGACCGTCGCGGCCGCCGACAGCATCGTCCAGGCCTCGAGCACCGGCGTCGTCCGGTCGCCGCGGCTGATGAAGTGGTCCCAGGTCCAGATGCCCGCGTACCCCGCTGCGTCGAGGCGCCGTGCCGACTCCAGCCACCACCGCGCGTCGACGCCGATCGTCCCGAGGACGACCCCGATCGGGAGGCCCGGATCGGCCGGGTCGGCCGGCCGGTGCGCGGACACCGCGGACATGGGCGACGGTCGGGCCGCGCGGGCCGCGGGGCCTAGAGGCCCGTCTCGAAGAGCCGGACGTCCTCGGGCGACATCGCGTGCCCGTCGCCGCGAGTGTGCTCGAGTGCCGCCCGCGCCCCGAGCGCGTCCAGGTCGGCCGGGAAGCGCCCGATCATCTCGAGCACGACCCGCTGGATCCGCTCCGCGTTCTGGGCGAAGACCTCGAGGACTGATCGGGCGTCGACCGCCTCGGTGCCCTCAATGACCCCGGCGTCGTAGTCGGTGATGAGGGCGATGTTGACGACCGCCATGCCGAGCTCGCGACACAGGTACGCCTCCGGGTACTGGGTCATCGAGATGACCTCCCAGCCGGCGTCGCCGAACCACTTCGACTCGGCCTTCGTCGAGAACCGCGGCCCGTTGATGACGACGATCGTGCCTCGCTCGTGGACGTCGATGCCGTGCTCGCGGCAGACCTCGAGGGCGATCCGCCGGAGCTCCGGGTCGTAGATGTCGGCCGATGAGAGGTGGCTGACGATCGGCCCGTCGAAGAACGTGTCGGCCCG
>DASTVH010000130.1:0-6597 GCA_035759195.1 Candidatus Limnocylindrales bacterium | reverse complement strand
GAACGGCCGGGAAAGCCGGCCCCGGAGGCGGGGCAATCGCATCAGGAGGTCCTCCGTGACGGCTGTCGCAGGAACCGTGGTCGCCAGCGACGGGTGGGTGAGACGAGCTGAACGGATGCCAGGATCAGGAGCGTCGAGGCGACGATCCAGGCCACGGTGCTCCGCGGCCAGAACGTGTCGCGCCGGATCCCGAACGGCTGGACGGCCCCGACGTCGGCGATGACCTTCCCGTCCCCGCCCTGGAACCCGGGAGGCGGCGCCACCACGTCCGGCGTGAAGCTCCCACCGGTCGCCCCGCCGCCGATCCCGATGCTGATCGCGCCGTTCGTCACCTCGGCCAGCCGCGAGCACCAGCCGCCGTAGCCGTCGGACGCGCCGCAGATGACGTCGTACTGGGCGGCAAACGGGTTGAACCAGAGGAGCGCCTCGGGCGGCCGACCCTTGATCGGCCCGATGCCCTCGCTGCGGAAGGCCGGCGCGTTCGGCGAGATGCCGGCCATCGTCGTCCAGAACAGAACGACGAAGATCGTGCCCATCGTGAGCGCCATCACCGCGAAGACCGCCACGACGGTCGCCGCCTGGGTCCGCTGCATGACGGCCGAGATGAACAGGCCGAGCGACCCGAGGCCGATCGCGGTGACGAGCAGGACGACGTAGCCCCGCAGGACCTCGTCGGGACCGACGCCGCCGAAGACGAAGACCATTGCGGTCAGCGGGATCGACGCGCCGATGAGGATGAAGACGTACGTCAGCGCGCTGAGCAGCTTCCCGATGACGATCGCCAGCGACGAGATCGGGGTCGCCGTCAGCATGTCGAGCGTCTGCTTCTCGCGCTCCATGCTGATCGCACCGGCCGTGAATGCGGGCGCGAGGAAGACCACGAGGAGCGTCTCGACGATCAGGAGCGCCCCGAAGATCTCCTGTCCGATCCGAGCCGAGGCGAACGCCGCGGAGCCGCCGTACAGGGCGCCGGCGTTGCCATAGGCTCGTTCGGCGATGAGCTCCCAGGCCCAGGCAAATCCGGCGAGGAACAGGAGGTAGAGGGTCAGGATCACGAAGGCCCGCCGGCCGCGCATCCGGCCGCGCAGCTCCTTCACACCGACGGCCGCGACGCCGCCGAGGCCGCCGCGCAGCGCGGCCGCCGGTGACAACCGGCGGCGTCGGCCTGGTTCGGCCACGGCCGTCGTCCTGACGGGGAGCGCGGGCGCTTCGTCGATGGGCTCGCCGACTGTTTCGATCGTCTCGGACATCTAGGCCACCTGCTCCTGGCCGGAGGTCACCTGGAGGAAGAGTTCCTCGAGATCGCTGGCCGCCCGGGCGAAGCTCACGATGCGGACGCCGGCCGCGACGGCCCGTGCCAGCAGCTCCGCCGATTCCTCGTCGTCGCCGCGGAACCCGAGCTCGATCTGGCCGTCGGTCAGGAGCCCGGCCGAGGCGACCCGCGGATCGGCCGCGAAGTGGGCCCGAGCCGCCTCGATCGCGTCGTCGTCGCCGAGTACGCGGACCCGCAGGACCGCACCGTAGCGCAGGCGCCGCTCGATGTCCGCGACCCGACCGTGGGCGAGCACCTGGCCGTGGTCGACGATCGCCACGCTCGTGCACAGCTCCTCGAGCTCGGGCAGGATGTGGCTGCTGATCACGATCGTCTTGCCGAGCTGGCGCAGCTCGCGCAGCAGCTCGCGGAGCTCGACGCGGGCCCGCGGGTCGAGGCCGGAGGCCGGCTCGTCGAGGAGCAGGACCTCGGGGTCGTGGACGAGCGTATGGGCCAGGCAGAGCCGCTGCTGCATGCCCCGGGACAGTCCCTGGACGTAGGAATTGCGCTTGTCGCCGAGGTCCACGAGGTCGAGCAGGTCGCCGATCATCCGCCGTCGCCGGTCGGCGGGGATGCCGTAGCAGCGGGCGAAAAAGTCGAGGTACTCCCAGACCTTCATGTCGTCGTAGACCCCGAAGACGTCAGGCATGAAGCCGAGGACGCGCCGCGCCGCGTCGGGGTTCCGCAGGACGTCGATCCCGGCGACCTCGGCCGTGCCCGCCGTCGCCGTGAGGAGCGTCGCGAGGATGCGCAGCGTCGTCGTCTTGCCCGCCCCGTTGGGACCGACCAGCCCGAAGATCTCGCCCGCCCCCACGTCGAGATCGAGGCCGGCCACCGCGAGGGTGCCCGGGTAGCGTTTCACGAGCCCGCTCGTGCGCACGATCGTCGTCATCGGACGGTCCCCTCGAGGGCCACGTTGAAGGCGAACCCCACGCCATCCTGGCGCTCGTTCACGAAGCGAACCTGGATCGTCGCCGTCGCCTCGTCGACGTACTTGGCGGGTTCGTCCAGCTCGTACGTCGTGCCCTGCGTGAGGTGCGGCAGCCGCTGCCACGTGCCGCTCGTCCGGTCGAACACCTCGACCTCGGGCAGGCCGTCCCCGCCCTCGAAGCCGGGCTCGCGGTCCTCGGCGTCGCTCGGTTCGGGGGTCGGGGGTGGGACGGGTTCGATCGGCCTGCCGGCCCCGCCGATGACTTCCCCGCCGAAGCCCATGACCAGCAGGACCTTCTCGACGCTGAAGGTGCCATTGAACGGGATCGGCTGGAACGCCATGGTGACCGAGCCCTGGCCGAAGCTGATGTTGTACGGGTCCCGGTTGAAGAACGCGGCATCCGCCTCCAGGACCGTGCTCCGCATCAGGTCCGCCCGGAAGAGGATCCGGCCGCTGACCTCCATCGGCACCGGGACGTAGTAGAGGACGTTCGCGCTGCGAGCCGGCCGCTGGCCCTCGACCTCGACCTCGAGCAGCGGCTCGCGACCCCAGGCGAGGACCACCGGACCATCCGACGGCAGGCGGCCGAGGTTGCCGAACATCGGGTCGGATGTGAGCTGGTCGAGGATCCGGTGCCGGGTGGCGTTGCGGCGGACGCTGTCGCTCGTCGTCGGCGTGCCCAGGATCTGCCCGAAGATCCGGTCGGACAGGCTCTGGCCGAACTGGGTGGCGACCAGGCGGGCGTTGACCTCCGAAGTGGCGCCGGGGGCCAGGTCGTCGACGAACGCGACGCTGCCGCCGAGGACGACCGCGACCGATTCGAGGAGTCGGTCCGAGTCGTTGCGGACCGTCCCGCGCAGCGCCCCGTCGACGAGCCGGATCTCGGCGTGGACTCGGGGCACGGCGACCGCGGTCTCGGCCCGGACGGTCCGCAGCGATCCGAAACCGACCGTGAGGTCGCGGACGCGCGCAGTGTCGCCCTGGATCACGTCGAGCTGGGTGCCCTGGCCGCCGAAGAAGTCGCCGACGATCGGCGCCGAGAGGAGGGCTCCACCGGGCACCGCAAGCTGGTAGGTGCCGCGGGCCGGAGAGAAGACGCCGAGATACGCCTGCGCCGCGCCTTCGGTGGTGTCCGGCGCGCCGCGGACGATGGCGACCTCGTTGACGATCACGTCGCTGCCCCGGAGCGCCGAGCCGAACGCGTAGGCCCCGACCGCGAAGATCGCAATGAGGGCCGGCATCGTGATCCAGGCCCACTCGCGCCGGTCCAGCCGGCGCAGGACGAGGTAGTTGACCGGCCCGATGAGCCCGATGTACCCGAACAGCAGGACGAGCAGACCGCCGATCGGAGGCAGCGCGAGGGCCGGCAGCTCCGAGACGGCCCCGACGATCTGGCTGTCGTCGCCGATGCTCACGACCCCGCTCGTCCGGGCCGGGACGAGGCTCCGCCAGAGCGCGGTGGCGATCCCCGGCTGGCCGATCCAGCCGACCGTCGGGTCGATCCCGAGCAGGGTGACCGAGCCGCTGCCGTAGGGCGCGTCCGCCGCGACGACTGCGTCACCCGACGTGGCGAGCGCCCGGCCTCGTAGGAGCTCCCCGGTCAGGGCCGGGACGTCGCCGGCGTCGTCGGGCAGCTGGCCGAGCAGGGCCCCAAGCGATTCGGGGGCGACCTCGACGGTCGTGGCCGGTCGATAGGGCAGGATCGCATCCGGGAAGCCCGACAGGACGCCGGGGCCGGCCGAGCCGCCGGCGACGATGAGCCGGCCACCGAGTGCGAGCCAGCCGCGGAGGGATTCGACCTGGCGGGTCGTGAGGGTGTTCGTATCGACGTCCTGCCAGATCAGGCGGTCGAGCGCCGACCAGGCCTCGAGCCGCTCGGGCAGGTCGGCCGGGTCGAGCGCGATGATCGCCGGGGCGACGTTGTTGGCCCCGGCCGGCAGCTGGAGGCCGGCGACGATGCCCTGCGGCTGGGCGCTGACGATCCCGATCGTCAGCTTCGTTGGGTCGTGGACGGTGAACGCGACCTTCTGGCGGGCGACCACGTCGTCGCCGACGACGAGCAGGACCTCGAGCTGCTGGCCGAACGCCGGCGGCTGGGCGTGGAGCGCGAAGAGCTTGTCGGAGGTCGTCGGCAGGTCGACCGGGACCGAGAACCGCGTGCCGCCCTGGGTTCCGCCCTGGAGACGGAGCTCGCCGCTGACCGGGACGCCCTCGTTCCGCAGCCGGACCTCGATCGCCATCCACGAGCCGACGCGGGCGTGACCCTCGAGCAGGACCCGTGCCTCCATCGCGGGCCCTGCGGCCGCCGCGACGGCGCGTCCCGCGCCCGGACCGCCGGCGCCGACGAGCAGCGCGCAGCCCGTGACGAGGAGCATGATCGCTCGGGCAGCACGGGACACGGCGACTCCAGGCGTGTGCGGCGGTATCGGTCGCAGCATCGACGTCGGGCTACCCCGAAAAGTTGCGCCCCGCGGCAGGGCCGGAGCGTGCTCCCCCGACGGCAGCGCCGCCGCCGCTATCGTACGATGCGGGCGTCGCGGCACATCCCGGGAGAACCCTGAGCGCCACGCGCGCCGGCGCTCCTCGCGCTGCGGCACCAGGTGGCCGTTTCGCCGTCCCGAGGGAATCCGTGCCCGAGATCCGTCCATTCCGAGGCCTGCGGTTCGACGCCGAGAGCGTCGGCGATCTCGCGGCCGTCGTGGCCCCGCCCTACGACGTCATCGGGACCGCCGAGCAGGAGCGGCTCCTCGCCCGCCACGAGCGCAACGTCGTTCGCCTCGACCTGCCGACGGGCGAACCCCGCGAGGAACCCGACGAACGCTACCGGCGGGCGGCCCGGACGCTCGCCGCCTGGCGCTCCGACGGGACGCTGCGCAAGGATCCCCGCCCGTCGATCTACGCCTACGAGCAGGTCTACCGGGTGCCCGGATCCGACCTCGAACGGACCCAGCGCGGCTTCTTCGGCCGGCTGCGGATCGAGCCCTTCGGTCCGGATGCGGGCGTGCGGCCCCACGAGCGCACGCTCGAAGGGCCGCGCGAGGATCGCTACCGGCTGCTGCGGGCCACCGGCGTCAACACGAGCCCGGTCGTCGGCCTGTACGAGGACCCGACCGGGGCGAGCGCGGCGGCCCTGGAGACGGTCGCAGCTCGCCCGCTCGATGTCGAGGTCTTCGACGACGACGGGGTCCGCCACCGCCTCTGGGTGGTCTCGGCCGAGGGCGACCCCCCCGCCCAGGAGCTGCTCGCTGCGGCAGGACGCGGGGCCGTCACGATCGCGGACGGCCACCATCGCTACGAGACCGCTCTCCGCTACCGCGACGAGCGGCGGATGTCGCGATCGTGCGAGGAGGACCCCGCGTTCGACTACCTGCTCATGCTCTTCCTCGAGGCGACGTCCCAGCCGCTCACGGTCCTGCCGACCCACCGGGTCGTCCTCGGTCTGGGCGGCGACGCGGCGGACGGGCTTCGGGCGGGCCTCGGCGGCCTGTTCGACGCTCGGTCGGCCGACCGATCGGAGCTCGAGGCGACGTTCGGCAGCGGTGTCGAGCCAGGCGGCGCGGGGCGCCTCGGCCTGTGGACCCGCACGGGTGGCGCGGTCCTCACGGCACGCCGCGGGGCGTTCGTGGCCGTCGGGCCGGCGGCGGGTCGCGAGGTCCGGCAGCTCGACGTCTGGCTCCTCGGCGTGGCCCTCGAGCGGGCCTGCGCCCTCGATGCCGACGAGGTCGCTGCCGGCGGCCGGCTGCGGTACGTGAAGTCGGCCGCGGAGGCGATCGATCTCGTCAACGCCGGCACGGACGGCGCGGACGCGGCCTTCCTCCTCCAGCCGACGCCGGTCGCCTCGATCACGGCCGTCGCGGCGGCCGGCGAGGTGATGCCCCAGAAGTCGACCTACTTCTATCCGAAGGCCCTGACCGGCCTGGTGATCAACCCGCACGAGTGGTGACGAACGACGCATGGTGAGCCAGCAATGACCGAGCGGACCCCCGACCAGATCCTCGTCCGGGCCCAGGTTCCGCCGTCCAACGGGCGTCCGGTCCGCAAGGACGAGATCGAGCTCCACGACCGCGGCCTGTACATCGAGTCGTGGTTGCCCGAGCGGCGCTCGCGACGCAAGCCCCTCCTCTTCGTCCACGGCGAGCTCGCGGGGTCCTGGCTGTGGGAGCGGTTCCTCGGCTACTTCGCCGGGCGTGGCTGGGAGGGTCATGCCCTGAACCTGCGGAACCACCACTGGTCGAAGACCGCAGACCCGACCGAGCTCTCGTTCGACAGCTACACCGAGGACGTCGTCGCGGCCCTCGAGCGCCTCGGGCCGTCGACGGTCGCGGTCGGGCACGGGATGGGCGGCCTGCTCGTG